>NZ_DDLD01000078.1:0-16883 GCF_002339435.1 Acinetobacter sp. UBA2581
AGAAGCATGTTTAATTCGTCTGATCACAGATACTTTATAAAGTATTTTAATACTTTTTTGAATCCGTCAATGCGTAAGTCCTATTTTATTATTTGAGCCTAATAAAACAGCTTGTTCCAAAATACTTTGATTTAAAGCGCTATAACAAACCCATCCATGTTTGGCAAAAAACTCATTAAATTGATCAGGTAAAGCAAGGACTTTATTTTCTTCGACAATACTCATGATTTCATTACGAGTTGTTTTTAATTTAGGATTAATTTTATATATGAAAGGAATATTATCTAAAATTTGGCAGCTAGTTTGCAATATTTTACTAAACTCTAAGTAAGGTTTAATTGATTCATTCTCTTGAATTTTTCCCATAACTAACAAAAATAAAAAACGGTGAATGAATCACCGTTTTAGCATATAAAATCAATATTTTAAATCCTCCCTAACCTTCCTTTTTCAAAGGAGGGAATTTCCCTTCTTTATCAAAGAGGGACAAGGGAAGGATAAATTACTTCAACAACGGCTTTAAGAATTTCCCTGTATGTGAAGCTTTAACCTTCACGACATCTTCCGGAGTACCTTCCGCGATAATCATACCGCCACCCGCACCACCTTCAGGCCCAAGATCTACCACCCAGTCTGCAGTCTTGATCACATCCAGGTTATGTTCAATCACCACAATGGTATTCCCTTTATTGCGTAGCTCATGCAGGATGTCCAGCAGCTTGGCAATATCATGGAAATGCAGACCAGTGGTTGGCTCATCCAGGACATACAGGGTTTTACCGGTATCCCGTTTGGCCAGCTCACGTGCCAGTTTTACCCGTTGTGCTTCACCACCAGAAAGGGTCGTCGCTGACTGACCTAAACGGATATAGCCCAGACCAACCTGATGCAAGGTTTCCAGACGACGATGAATCACTGGAATCGCATCAAAGAAATGCATGGCATCTTCAACGGTCATCTGCAATACATCAGAAATATTCTTGCCTTTGTAGTTCACTTCCAGCGTTTCACGGTTATAACGCTTGCCATGACAGGCGTCACACGGCACATACATATCCGGCAGAAAGTGCATCGCTACCTTAATCATGCCATCACCTTCACAGGCCTCACAGCGTCCGCCTTTCACGTTAAACGAGAAACGGCCAGCGGTATAACCACGCGCTTTGGCTTCCGGAGTCTGTGAAAACAGTTCACGAATTGGAGTAAACAAACCGGTATAAGTTGCTGGGTTCGAACGTGGCGTACGGCCAATCGGGCTCTGGTCAATATCAACCACTTTATCCAGAAATTGCAGACCATCAATTGAGTCAAACTTCTCAGCAGTTAGCGTGGTTGCACCATTCAGCTGAGTCGCTGCTAGTGGCAACAGAGTCCGGTTAATCAACGTAGATTTACCAGAACCTGAAACACCGGTGACACAAGTCATGATTCCCAATGGAATGGTCAGATCGACTTTCTTCAGGTTATGCCCGGCAGCACCCATCAATTTGATCTGTTCTTCCGGTTTTGGTGGCTGAACCCGTTTTTTCGGCACTTCAATTTTCAGTTTGCCAGACAGATATTTACCGGTCAGGGAGTCTTTATTTTTAGCGAGTTCCTGATAGGTTCCTTCTGCAATCACATGACCGCCATGCACACCGGCACCCGGACCAATATCAATAATATGGTCTGCAGCACGAATTGCATCTTCATCATGTTCGACCACTAAAACAGTATTACCGAGGTCACGTAGACGAATCAGGGTTTGTAACAGGCGATCATTATCACGCTGATGCAGACCAATCGAAGGTTCATCCAGCACATACATCACACCCATGAGGCCAGCACCAATTTGTGAAGCCAGACGGATACGCTGTGCTTCACCACCAGACAAGGTTTCGGCAGAACGGGACAGACTCAAATAGTTCAGACCGACAGATACTAGGAAATGCAGGCGTTCACGGATTTCCTTAAAAATCTTGTCCGCAATTTCACCACGCGCACCTTCCAGATTAATGCCCTGATAATAGCTCTCGGCATCGCCAATCGACATGCGGGTAACGTCGGCAATGGTCTTGTCCAGAATTTTCACATTACGCGAGATTTCATTCAGACGTGAACCATCACAAGCATCACAGGCAGCATTAGAGAGATACTGCGCCAGATCATCACGCACATAATTGCTTTCAGTTTCGCGGTAACGGCGTTCCAGATGCGGCAAAATACCTTCAAATGGCATCACCCGGTTATGACGACGACCACGTTCATCAATATAGCTCAGGTCAATTTTTTCTTTGCCGGTACCGTAAAGGAATTTCTTCTTGGTGTTGGCATCCAGTTCATTCCAAGGCGTTTCTAGAGAAAAACCGAAATGCTCGGCTACTTTTTGCAGCATGCCATAATAATACGGACGCTGACGATCCCAGCCACGAATCGCACCTTGGCTGATGCTGACTTCCTGATTGGGAATCAGTTTGTCCGCACTGAAATGGCTGCGGGTACCCAGACCATCACAGACCGGGCAGGCACCAAAGGGATTGTTAAATGAAAACAGGCGTGGCTCCAGTTCTGCCACAGCGCGGTCACATTCCGGACAGGAGTGTTTGGCAGAAAATACGCGATCATCATTTTCACCTTTCATCCAGGACAAAATCGCAATATCTCCACCGAGACGCAGCGCAGTTTCAAAACTTTCTGCAATCCGGTTACCGAGATCATCACGCACCTTAAAGCGGTCAACCACGACTTCAATAGTATGTTTTTTCTTTTTGTCCAACTCAGGTGGCGGATCAATTTCCATGATCTCGCCATCGACACGTGCACGCACAAAGCCTTGGCTTTGCAGTTGCTCAAATAACGCTGTGTACTCACCCTTACGTTCACGCACGACAGGCGCTAACAATAACAGCGCAGTGCCTTCTTCCAGTTCTTTAACCGCATCGACCATTTCAGTTACGGTCTGTGCCACCATGGGCAGATCGTGTTCCGGACAGTAAGGTGTGCCTACACGTGCATAGAGCAGACGTAAATAGTCATAGATTTCGGTAATGGTACCTACAGTCGAACGCGGGTTATGACTGGTCGACTTCTGTTCGATAGCAATGGCCGGGCTTAAGCCCTCAATCGAATCAACTTCCGGCTTTTCCATTTGCGAAAGGAATTGACGCGCATAGGCAGACAAAGATTCTACATAACGGCGTTGACCTTCCGCATACAACGTATCGAATGCCAATGAGGACTTACCTGAACCAGACAGTCCCGTAATCACCACAAACTTGTCGCGTGGAATATCAAGGTTCACATTTTTCAGGTTATGGGTACGTGCACCTCGAATACGGATGTGACTTTGGCTCATGCAATGATCCTAGAAAATTCATCAAAAACCTTTATATGATACCGAATGAAAAATGTTCAAGTGCAAATAAAAGTATTTTAAACGTCAAGTTGTGTCGGATATTGGTCAAAAGATCAGTACTAAAGCAACTGGGTAAAAACGTGGAGTGGATTTGCTCTTTTCCAAACATCTAATAGATAAAATTTCATGATGCATAACGACATCAAAATTAGCTTCACTTTTCATCATTTAGGGTTTGGTTTAAAAATAAAAAAGCCCTGCATTGGACAGGGCTTAGTCAATAGAAACTAAAATTAATCATCCAGACCCGGCCATTGGTGCTGTTCATAGGCACTGTCCCAGAACAGCCATTCCAGACGTGCTGCATGGGTATAGGCCTGATGCATTTTTTCCAGAGTATCAGCATCGACCCGCGCTGCCACCCGATCCACAGTGGCAATTACATTGCGTACCGCTGTATGAAAATCTTCACCGGCATAGGTATCAATCCAGGCCTGATACGGGTTATTCGGCGCTACCTTATCGACAATATCCTTACCCACTTCCGCATAGATCCAGAAACATGGCAAAAGGGCAGCCAGAACCACCGGATAACTTTCTGCCCAAGCCGTTGCCTGTAAATAAGAGGTGTAATGATGGCAGGCCAGAGTCAAAGGTGTGTTTTCGAATTGGGTTTTGCTGATGCCAAAATCCTGCATAAAGCCATCATGCAGGCTACGTTCGACCACAATGGCAGTTTTAGCTGCTTCACTAAACTGGATTACGTCATCTGCTTCAAAAGCTTTGGCTGCACACACCGCCAGCGCACGGCCATAGGCCAGCAGATAATGTGCATCCTGAATTACATAATGACTAAAAGCTTCACGATTTAATGTTCCCTGCGCCAGTTGCTGGTTAAAAGGCAGCGCCAATGTCTTTTGATAAAGTTCGAGATTACGTTGCCATACGTCTTGAGAGAAACTCATACTGAAATCCTTAGCAGTTGAAGTCAAAACCTCCAGCACTATAGCAAAGATAAATCTGTTTAAAAGATCAGCAAATCTGAAAAGCAGAAAATACCTAAAAATGGTTCAGGAAGTGCTTTGGTTTATGCGGCAAAAGTTTCATAATTGGGACAACTTTGAGTTTTAGTATTTCTCTACATTTAAAGAAATGCATTTAATGAAATTTATCTAAGGTCGATATATATGTTGAAACACTTTGGTTTCTCAATCGTATTTTCGATCGTGTGCCTTGGTTTGTCTGCTTATTGGGGATTTACCCATGGTCCGGAAGCGGGCCTGCAAACCATGTTCACAGCACTGACCATCACCGCTATTCTGGCGATTATGGAAGTGTCGTTGTCGTTTGATAACGCGGTTGTCAATGCATCCGTCCTGCGCGGTTGGGATCATTTCTGGAAAATGATTTTCCTGACGGTCGGGATTCTGGTTGCAGTTTTCGGGATGCGCCTGATTTTCCCGGTGGTCATTGTGGCCGTAACTGCGGATATGGGCTTTATGGAAGTGGTGCAGCTCGCCTTAAATGCACCAAAAGAATATTCGGCCAAACTGATGGCACATCATGCCGAGATTTCTGCCTTTGGTGGTGCCTTTCTGATGCTGGTATTTCTGAACTTCTTCCTGGATGAAGAAAAAGATACCCACTGGTTCCGCATGCTGGAACGCCGTCTGGCGCATCTGGCGAACGTTCCGGCGATGTCGGTCTTTATTACCCTGATTGCTTTATTAATCATGGATTTCCAGGTTGAAGAAGCAAAACGTCTGGATGTTATTCTGGCCGGGATCTGGGGGATCGTGATTTATATCGGCGTACAGGTCCTAAGCCATATGCTAGGCGGGGAACCGGAAGTAGACGAAGAGGGTAATGCCGTTCGTCACGATGCTGAAGGTGTACCGACTGGCGTCGTAAAAGCCGGCTTTGGTGGCTTCCTTTACCTGGAAGTACTCGATGCCTCTTTCAGTTTCGACGGGGTAATCGGTGCCTTTGCGATTACGTCTGACGTGGTAATCATCATGTTAGGCTTGGCCATCGGTGCGATGTTCGTGCGTTCGATGACCATTTACTTAGTCGATAAAGGCACATTGGATGCTTATATCTATCTGGAACATGGCGCGCACTATGCGATTGGTGCTCTGGCATTTATTATGCTGGCAAGCAGTACCGGTGTGCATATTCCTGAAGTGGTAACTGGTCTGATCGGTGTGGCTTTCATTATCTGGGCAGTCATTGCTTCGATCCAATATACCAAGCGTCAGTTATTAAAAGCAGGCAAATAGTCCTGTGATCGCTGACGAGAAGCGTAGCTCCGGCTACGCTTTTTTATTTTTCAGATAGTCCTCATCTTTATTTCAAATAAAATTCATGCATTCCTTTGAGCGGAATGGCCTATAATCTGCGCATCAAGATTAACTAACTCGATCGCCAGACTTTATGATGAATGCCTTAGAACGTCGCTCGACCTTTGCCCTGAGCAGTATTTTCGCACTGCGCATGCTGGGGTTGTTTATGATCATCCCTGTATTCTCTGTAGCAGGGCAGTCATATGAATATGCTACGCCTGCACTGATTGGTCTGGCGGTGGGTATTTATGGTCTGACGCAGGCCATTTTACAGATTCCGTTTAGCCTGATTGCGGACCGCTATAGCCGTAAGCCTCTGGTGGTTTTGGGCTTGTTGTTATTCGCTCTAGGTGGCGCGATTGCTGCGATGTCTGACACCATTTATGGCGTGATCATCGGTCGTGCGATTGCCGGTGGCGGGGCAGTTTCAGCAGTGGTAATGGCCTTACTGGCCGATGTGACCCGTGAAGAAAACCGCATGAAAGCCATGGCGGTAATGGGCATGAGTATCGGCCTGTCCTTTGTGGTGGCCTTTACCATGGGGCCATGGGTGACAGGATTGGTCGGCATTTCCGGTCTGTTCTGGGTGACCACAGTGATGGGACTGGCTGCGATTGCGATGCTATTGATGGTTCCTAAAGTTACCCGTCATCATAAAAATTTTCAGCAAGGTTATCTGGAGCAGCTGAAACAGGTCTTGAAAATGGGGGATCTGAACCGTCTGCATATTTCAGTATTTACCCTGCATTTGCTGCTTACAGCGATGTTTATTTATGTGCCATCGCAACTGATTGAAGTTGCTGAACTGCCATTATCGAGCCATGGTTGGGTTTATCTGCCGCTGCTGGTCGTCAGTCTATTCTTTGCTTTTCCGAGCATTGTACTGGCAGAAAAATACCGCAAGATGCGCAGCATTTTCCTGACAGCGATTGGCGGTATTATCCTGGGTCTGCTGATCATGATTTTTGGCTTTGAATCCAAATATGTGCTGATCGGTGGATTAGGTTTATTCTTTATTGCCTTTAACGTCATGGAAGCCTTACTGCCATCTTGGCTATCTAAGGCAGCACCGATTCAATCCAAAGCCACTGCGATGGGCGTGAATGCCAGTAGTCAGTTCCTGGGCGCATTCTTTGGCGGGATCATTGGTGGACAATTGTTGTTACTCAACAACACTTCGCTCGGTTGGAGTATTTTATCGGCAATTGCTATAATTTGGCTGCTCATGAGTTTTGGGTTGGCTCAACCACGCTATCTTTCATCGCTCGTGCTTCGTCTGCCAGAGAGTAAACAAACAGATGAATGGACTTCTCAACTTTTGGCGATTCGTGGTATTGAAGAGGTTGTGGTCATGTCTGAACAGCAAGTCGCCTTTGTAAAGGTCGATAAACAGCAGGTTGATGATGTTTCGCGACAACAATTAACGCACTTGTTAGGTAAAGAGGTAGCCATTTAAACATAACTCTTATAAAGTAAAATATAGAAATAAATAGGAAGTGTACGTCTGATGCGTGGTGTTAATAAGGTCATTTTAGTTGGTACTTTAGGTCGAGATCCTGAGACCAAAACTTTCCCAAATGGTGGTTCTCTCACTCAATTCTCTATCGCAACCAGCGATTCATGGACTGATAAAAATACGGGCGAACGTAAAGAGCAAACCGAATGGCACCGTATTGTGCTGCATAACCGTTTAGGTGAAATTGCACAGCAATATCTGCGCAAAGGTTCTAAAGTTTATATCGAAGGTTCATTACGTACCCGTCAATGGACAGATCAAAGCGGTCAAGAACGCTACACAACGGAAATCCGTGGTGAGCAAATGCAAATGCTGGATTCTGGTCGTCCACAAGGCGAGCAGGGCGATAACGGGTTTAACCAGCCACGTTTTAATAACAATAACCAGGGTGGCGGTTATAGCAATAATCCACAAGGTGGTTATGGCTCAGCGCCTCAGCAAGGCGGTTTTAACAATAATCAAGGCAGTGGTTATGGCAACAATAACCAAAATAACCAGGGTGGTTATGCGCCGAAGTCTGCACCTGCTCCAGTAGCAGCACCTGCAGCCGATCTGGATGATGATCTTCCATTTTAATCCCGACATTAGAAAGGCAAATCATCATCAAAACCCGCCATTTGGCGGGTTTTTCATATCTGGGTTCTTCTATTTTTTCACTGAGACCCACATCGTGATCACCGCCCGAAACACAACTTCTTCTGCAGTATCTTTAATTTCTACATTGACCAGATAATCGCTGCCTTCCTTCCATATAAAGTTAGGCTCGGCGGGTGTCGCAATCGCAACTAGGTCAGTAGTAGCTTTTTTGACATATTCGACCTGCATACCCTTGGGAATCCAGCGATGAGTTTTCGGAACGGTTGCATCGGTCATGGTGCCGCCTGCCAGTTCAGCCATATTGCACATGGCAATCGCGTGTACAGTGCCTAAATGATTCAGCACGGCACGATGTTTCTTGATGCTCACTGCACAATAACCAGGCTTTAAATCTTCAAATAGTGGAGAAATACTGCCGAAATAGGGGGCTTTTAGACAAAGTAATTTAGAAAAAAGATATTTACCGGCTGGCTTATTTTCTAGGCTTTTCCAGATTTTTAGGGCTTGGCTCATCTATAACTTCCTGTATATTATTTTTAATCAGAATAATATTCTCATACAGAATATTATTCTGTATTGGCGCATCTGACAAAAACCAGACATCAGGCTGCCAGCCTGCTTTTAAAAATAGAGAGGATTTAAATATTAAAGATGCAAAACATGGAATTGCTGGAAAAGATTTTTAAAGGAAGACGAGCTTTATTAAAACGTCAGATTCTGGAATGTGCATTGATAGAGTTTCTGTGTACAGGCATTGCTGCGACTACGATTGAAATGATTCGTGATCAGGCCGATACCAGCATAGGAGCGATCTACCATCATTTTAAAAATAAGGAGGGGATCATTGCGGCACTGTATATTGCAGCGCTCACAGATCAGTCGGAGCAGCGTTTGCAGGCTTTGTCACAAGTTCAGGGTATTGAACAAGGCATACAGGCGGTGATTCAGAGTTATATCGATTGGGTCGTAGCGTATCCTGATTTTGCCCGCTTTCTTTATGCCGCGCATCATACAGTTCAAAATAGTGACTTCAAAGAGGAATTGCAGCAGTCGAATCAGCAGCGCAATCAAGACTTAAAACAATGGCTGGCTCAGCAGGCAGATATCAGTCAATTACAAGCTGTTCCCTTAGAATTGCTTATATCACTAATCATTGGATCCACTGAAAGTTATTGCCGGAGCTGGTTATCTGGTCGAGTCCACACCTCCCCTAAATACTATGCAGCAGCCTTAGCAAAATCGGCTTGGCAATCTATACAGCATTTTCAAGAAAGTGAAGCCGCCAAAATCAATTAAACAAATCAGAAAGATAAAAATAAAAGGAATTATAAATCTAAAAAACCGATAGTTTTTATGAAAAGTTACGGTTTTACCTATTGGTGGTTTTTGCGTATTCTTAACTACATCAAATGAACACACACTTTCACGAGTAGATAGGAATAGACTTATGAGTTTAATCAATACTGAAGTTAAGCCATTCAACGCAACTGCTTACCACAATGGCCAATTTATTGAAGTGTCTGAACAGGACATGAAAGGCAAATGGTCTGTAGTATTCTTCTATCCTGCTGACTTCACATTTGTTTGTCCAACAGAATTAGGCGATCTTGCTGATCAGTATGCTGAATTCCAGAAACTGGGCGTAGAAATCTACTCAGTATCTACAGACACGCACTTCACGCACAAAGCTTGGCATGACACCTCTGACGTAATTGGTAAAATCCAGTACCCAATGATCGGCGATCCAACCTGGACTTTGGCGAAAAACTTTGAAGTGCTGATTGAAGCTGATGGTCTGGCGGATCGTGGTACTTTCGTGATCGATCCAGACGGTAAAATCCAGATCGTTGAAATCAACGCGGGTGGTATCGGTCGTGATGCACAAGAACTGCTTCGTAAAGTAAAAGCGGCTCAATATGTACACGCTCACCCAGGTGAAGTATGTCCTGCAAAATGGAAAGAAGGTGAAGCGACTCTTGCTCCTTCAATTGACCTGGTCGGTAAAATCTAATTCGATAACACGTTATCGAAGTTGAAAAAACTCAGCCCTCAGCGCTGGGTTTTTTATTGTCTACTGCTCATGACTACTTAAATTAACGTCTTATGAGCAAAGCTAAAGTTATAAGTAGCTACACAGAAATCTAAGAGTCGAATCGTCTTATAATTGAAATACTGCATTCTAGAAGTACGGTATTGATGACTGCTGATAAAGCATACAATGGCTGCATGTTCATCCTATTGCGTATAGGAGTAAAAGATGAAAAAAGTCATTGGTGTTTACCGTAATCAAAACATGCACTGGGTCGGTGACGGCTTCCCGGTCAAAAACCTGTTTTCTTATGACCGTCTGGGGCAGGCCATTAGCCCATTTTTATTGCTGGATTATGCAGCGCCGTATCACTTTGCGCCAACCACTGAGCAGCATGGTGTAGGTTCACATCCGCATCGTGGTTTTGAAACTGTAACCTTGGCCTATCAGGGGGCAGTGACCCACCAGGACTCCAGTGGCGGTGGCGGTACGATTCAGACTGGTGATGTGCAGTGGATGACAGCGGGTGCCGGGGTGGTGCATGAAGAATTTCATTCCCCAGATTTTGCTCAAAATGGCGGTCTGTTTGAAATGGTTCAACTCTGGGTCAACTTGCCAGCCAAAGACAAAATGACCGCGCCACGTTATCAGGCCATTACTGCAGCCGAGATTCCACGGATTGAAATGGATGAAGGTGCAGGACATATTCGGGTGATTGCCGGAGAATTCGGAGGTCATTATGGCCTTGCGCATACCTTTAGTCCGGTAAATGTCTGGGACGGCGAGCTAAAAGCAGAGTATGAAACAACCTTAGATGTACCTCTCGGACATAATGCTTTGCTGGTTGTACTGGCGGGTGAGCTGGTGGTAAATGGCAGTCAAAAAGTACTGGATAACTCTATTGTCATGTTTGCGCGTGATGATAATCCTGAAATTCAGCTACAAGCCGATCAGGATACTAAATTTCTGCTTTTGACCGGTGAACCGCTGAATGAACCGATTCAAGGTTATGGCCCATTTGTGATGAATACCAAGGAAGAAATTATTCAGGCATTTCAAGATTTTAATCAGGGTAAATTTGGTGAAATCGCGGTACAAGCCGAATAATACAGTCAGTCTTAAAACAAAGAAGCCTCTGCACAAGCAGAGGCTTTTTTTTCTAATGCGCTGGAATTTCTTGTCGTTTTTACGAGTTTCTTGGATAAATTCATTTTGTTTATCTCTATGAATTTATCTCTTTCTTGTGCTGCATATTATAGAGTGTTTTGCGGTCTTTGTAAACCGATGATTAAAAAATCGGTTAATTAAATCATTTGTTTTTTAAAGATTTATTTTTAAATATTTAAATTTAATGGCGGTTTAAGTTACTCTATATAAAGACGTTTTTTGCTATTCAAAAAATGTAATTTATTTGTAAAGTTACGTTAACTCAGACTTACGAAAAAAAAGTATTCTGGAAGATTTTAATAACCTATTTGCCGAAAGCATGGTTCATAATTTCTTTTAGTTTTTCAATGACGGATGATCAGATTGGATATCGCAGTAATTGGTAGTGGCATGGCTGGACTGGCTACTGCCAGAATTCTTCAGGACGCAGGGCATCGCATTACTATTTTTGAAGCGCTTCAAGGTCGCGGCATGGACAGTCATAGTCTCGAATTTGAAGGAGGCCTCATTGACGCACCTTTACGTGTGATGAATCCTTATCTGTGGAAAAATACCTTAAGTCTGGCGACTCATCTGGGCATTAAAACTTACCCGGTACGTACCTATATGGCCTGTAGCTGGCTGTTTGAAGATCGGGTAGAAACCTGGCTAACCACGTCACGTAGCAAGATTGGTAATATTCCGATTATCAATAACCGTAAAGGCATCCAGCAATATGGCTGGCGTCTGGTCAAAGGTTTGCTGCAGCTTAAAACAGCCTTGGCAAAATTCTTTAAATCTAAAAATCAGGACATCAGCCTGGCAGAATTTATCAATCGAAATGAGATTGAAGAAGTGTTCTGGCATGGTGCGGTGATGCCGGTGCTGTATACCATCTGTACCTGTAACCCGAAAACTATTGGTGAATGGCCAGCTAAACCTTTATTGATTTTCCTGCGTCAGCTAACGGATGGTGATGCCTTGTTGCGTATGCAGGGTGGTACTCCGGCTTTGGTAGACAAGCTGATTGAAGGCATTCATATTGAAAGTGGTGCACCGATCGTTTCGGTAAAAGAGCAGGGCGAAAAAGTACTGGTAGAAAATGCAGCCGGTCTATCGAAAACCTTTGATCGCGTCGTGGTGGCGACACCAACCAATCATATTGATGAATTCCTGGATCATGAGCAGTTTGGCCGTGATATCGAGCTGTTAAAGAAATTCAAATTTGAACAGGGTGAATTGGTCATTCACCGTGATAGCAGCGTGATGCCTCCAAAGCGTAAGGACTGGGCTGTACTTAGCTATATGATGGATCGCAAGTTTACCCGACAGCAATTTACGGTTTGGCTGAATGCGGTTGAACCGAGTCTGGTCGGTAAGTCACCGGTATTCCAGACCTGGCGTCCTGTGACTGAGATCGATCCGAAAAAAGTAATCTCATCAGTGACCTTGACCCGTGCGGTAGTGGATGCCAATACCATCGCCCTCAATAAGGAATTGCAGCATCGTCATCTGGAAATGAACCGTAAAGTGTTCTACTGCGGTTCGTGGTCATCGGATGGGTTGCCAATTCTAGAGTCTGCAGTGACATCTGCCATGAAAATTGCTGCAATTATGGGAGCCCCGTTGCCATTTGAAGGACTTAAACCTAAGATCGAGGTAGCACCCCAACTCGGTTATTGATTGATGCAATGGTTTCAGGCACTTCGTCAGCGTCTTCCTCAACATAAATATGCAATTGATGCATCGTTGCTGGGAGACCACTCGCAGTTGCCCTGGAGCAATCTGGGTTATTGGCAAGCAGGGCAGCAGGATTATGCGGCTGCCTGTCGAACTTTGGCCGACCGCTTGGCAGAAACGGTCGGTTTAAATTCAAAGGATAAATTGCTGGATCTGGGCTGTGGCCAGGGTGCCAGCCTGCTGCACTGGCAGCAACGCTATCAGGTGCAATATCTGGCCGGTGTTGAACTTCAGCCAGCTTGCGTGGCGAATATTCAGCAGCATTTACCTGATCTCAATGCCATCTATCCGGCTTCTTTCCTGCGTTTAAAAGACATACATTTTTCCCAGCGCTTTGATGTGGTGTTGTGTCTGGATGCTGCCTATCATAGTCCCGTTCCCGAACTTATCGACCAGATATGCAGTGTATTGAACGCCAATGCACGGATTGGCTTTCATCATCTGATCTTGTCGGAAAAATGGAACAGCTTGAATGCGCTGCAAAAGCGTAAATATCAGTTTCTACTGAAATCCGCCGATGTTGATTTAAAAAACCTGATGTCGGAAAATGAGCTTTATCATTGTTTGGAAAATTTTGAATTTAAGAATATTCAGATTGAAGATCTGTCCGAAGCGGTATTTTCAGGTTTTGCTGATTATGTAGCGCAGAATTTAAATTCAAAGGACTTGAAACAAAAAGGCAAAAGACTGGATCAGTTTAAAATTCAGATGACGGCAAAGCTTTGTCGGAAGTTATATCAGGAGGGGATTGTGAGATATGTGCAGGTGACGGCACAGACGATCTGAAGACTAGAGACAAGCTAGATAAAAATACCAAGCCCAGAAACATCAAAGCCTCACTAAAAAGCGAGGCTAAGAAAATGGTGCCGGCACACGGATTCGAACTGTGGACCTACTGATTACAAGTCAGTTGCTCTACCAACTGAGCTATGCCGGCGTTGTGGAGTGCATTTTACAGATTTTTCTTAAGGGCGCAAGCCAAAAAATAACCGTTCAATCTTATAACCATTTTTTTATTACTGATCATTGAAGCATCTTCACTCAGGCATCTACATTTAAATCATGAAATTGCCCATATCAGTGATATGGGCAAGGATAAGGGGTTGATATTTAAAATCTATTATGAGTGAGTTAAAAGGGAATTATCTGCTTTTGAGTATCCGATCCAAGTCTTGTGCGCATTCCTCTAAAGTAAAGGCCATATCAAACTGCATTTGAGGTTTGAGTTCTTGAGCGAGACTTCTCCACTGTTCAATTAATTTTAGGGCTTTTTGAATCTTATGTTTGTTGACGTCTTTGGCAATGGTCGGGGTATAACCACCGCGTTTGGCATTTTTTATCTGTTTCATGTAGTTTGCGCTGTTATTCATGTCCACTCTCCGAATAGCAGTGTTTCCACTTTTTTCTAACCCAAATAAGGAAGACTCAAGCAATAACATTTTCTATCTTTTGGTTTTTATTCTCCTTTTATCCTGTTTTGATTCCACCATAACATAGCGATGATGACAATTAAATTAAGCTATTTTTATGCCAGTTTTTGTCTCCATCATATAAATAAACTAAAAGAAGAACATAAAGTTAAGAAAGTAATAAAAATGGATATATCATGGTTTTATCCAGAGAATTTATTTCAATATATCCCAGCCTATATCCTTACATCTTTAAATCTATCAAAAGAAAAGGCAAGCAATACTCATCTCAAAAATAACCAGTAAAACGAATTATCCTTTTTCAATTCATCTGTCCAAGATGCTCACTTTTAGGCTTTTAGACTATAAAAAAAGCCCAATATAAAATTGGGCTAGGGTTTAAGGCTCGACTTCTAGCGGATCACCATCTTCAGGACGAAGATGACGTGTGCCATCATCCGCAGGATCTACACTTGATCCATCCTTGGTGATCGGATTGTACATTTCATCCTCTTTTTTATCGTCAGTGAACTCTTCATCTTCGAAATCCAGAGGCTCGTTATCATCATCAAAATTTAGGGGTTTTTCATCATCTTTCATAGCGATCCATCATTTTTTACCAAGATAGGATCATGCTCGAATATTCCTCAGTGTCATTCAACAGCCATCCGGCATCATTTATGTAACTTGTATAGTTATTCTTTTATTTTTAATCCATTCCCTAATAATTTCGGCAACAAAAAAGGCTTAAACCCTTTAGATTTAAACCTTTTGAGACATCATGTGGCGACATGATAATGATATTTGGCGGTGAGAGAGTCCGTCAGGTTCAATATCTAAATATATGAATTATTGAAACATAAAAAATCAGGGCTGTAAATGTACCGACATTTATACCGACATCATTATGAAATTGAGAGTTTAAATAAGAGAGCTTATTTGTTTAGCAAATTGAAATACAGCTAGATGCTTATAAGAATAGCGATACAAAGAAGGTGGAGATAGAGTGTTGTCACTGAGTGTGTGCAACCGAAGTTGCTCAAATATTAAACTGACTAACCCTTGCGAGGTTAGTCACTTTGATATCTGAAGTTCTTACGAGGTTAATCGTAAGAAGTATGCTGGTTAACAGATTGCTCTGTGTCTCCAGAGGAGGACGAACTACTCTATCTCCACTGGTAATCTTATATACTTAATATGCTTGTCTCAAGTCTTTCTTTTGAAGATAACTAAGCAAATCAAGGTGATGCCAGTCAACATGCCAGATATGACTTGATATCTCATTATAAAATTGATCAATAATAGATTTTTGAGTGAGTGGATGAGCTGGATTATCCTTGTCTAAAGAAGCAAGTACCTGTTTAAGCCAAGAAGTTTTTACAGTTTTTTTAAAATCAGGATGAAATAATGAATCAAAAAATAAATATGCTTTATTGGTGTTAGTAGAGAAATCAGACAAATCTGACAGATACTTCTCAATGGCACATAAAATATCTTTTTTCCTTTGTTGTAGTGCCGAATACTTTCCAGAATAATAAAGAGCAGAAATTACATGTAAATAATTTAAGTGATCTCCATTAGTAATATTGAAAAATTGAAAAGTTAAATCTTCTGGAAGCATGAATTCATGACTCAACTCCGTAGAAGCCAAAATAATATTTATAGCTTCTATAGGAAAATAATCATCAACTATATGAGGATTTTCATCTTCCATATTTTTTAAATATCTATAAATATGGTCATATATAAATTTAGAAATATGCTCATATCTATCATTAATTTTATCTTTGACAAATCTGATAGCTAGAATTAGTGAAGTTGATATTTTGTAGGAGCTATTAGTTGATGGACTTATACTAAATAAAAAGAACTGAATATCAATCAATACTTCAAGAGCATCTAAAAAGTTTTTAGTATTTCCTTCTAAATTTTTGTTATTAGTTAATTTTTTTATCCTTTCATTTATTGAGGATATTATATAAGCTGAAATATCATCATAAGAAATTCCATTTGTATTACATTGATATTGTATTGACTGAATAAAGCTTCTGGTTAGTTTCCAAGTATTTATCACTCTCTTAGGTTTTAAGGTCTTAGGGTTCTCATATTCTAAGAAGCTATCAAAAAAATCATTAACAATATTTCTTATAGAATATACTAGTTTAGATTTTCTAGTTATGAATGGTCGTGAAAGATATTCTGTTTTTGATTTATTCAGATGTAAGTTAAAATTTAATAAAACATCAGACAAGCATATGACGATCTTATTTTGAATATCTTTATTTATCGAAAATATAAAAAAGTCATCTACATAACGCTTTATAGTATACTGATTTCCGTATACTAATTTATATTTTTCTTCTAATTTTTCTATTACCTGAATATCAACTTTTTGTAAGATTATCTCAGCAAATATTCTACTTAGTTCGGGTCCGATTACTATTCCATTAGTCTCATTGTGATTCATTCTCTGCATTAATGAATCAAACTCATTAGGAAATGTCGTTTTAATAGTAACGTTTTCCTTAGTAAACTCTTTGTTTTTTACCGCCCAAGATATGCTATGGGTATAGATTGAATCAAAGCATTTAGATATATCTACACTACAGAACTCTGAATATTTTTCCTCTATATTAAAAAATTTTCTAGATTCAAAGAACTTATAGAGTCTATTGAAGCCTCTATATGAAAAAAAGGATGGTGAATGTTTGGAAATTTCCTCTGTTTTTGAAGTTAAAATTTGGTTGCTTGGCAGAGTAAAACTTGAAGT
>NZ_DDLD01000006.1:0-62950 GCF_002339435.1 Acinetobacter sp. UBA2581
TAACATTGCTAACGTCTCCAAAGGAGTAAGAATTCATTCGATAAGTAGATACTAAGCCAAATCGATAGATAGATAAAACAGTTTGTTCTTATAAATCTGATCGGTTTTGCAAATGTATTGAAAAATTCATGATTAATTTCAAGCTTATATATGGGTGCTTAGCATGAATTTTCAAATAGTTTAAAGTGTGATTGGTCTTTTTCAGTTAAGATTGGAATTCTGCATTTGAGAGTTGAACGATGGAATTACAACGCGGTATTTATCAACATTATAAGGGTAAACTTTATCAGGTCCTGCATGTGGCAACACATAGTGAAACGGAGGAAAAGCTGGTGGTTTACCAATGTCTTTATGGTGACTATTCGATTTGGGTTCGACCGCTATCCATGTTTACGGAAAGTATTAATACCAGTGATGATCGTGAAGTAGAACGCTTTAAATTGGTTCAGGCACTTTAATCAATCCATAAAAAATTTATTTAGATAACCTCAGGGAAGAGCAATGAATCAATTACAACATTTTGAAAGTTTCATGCAGGAACTGTATAAGACCTTTCATGCGCATGATCTTCAGCAAACTGAACGTCTGCAACGCTATCGAAATATTGAGCCTGAATCAGGCCGATTTTTATCATTACTCATTCGTGCCCAGCAGTCCAAACGTATTCTGGAAATTGGGACTTCTACAGGCTATTCCACTTTATGGCTGGCCGAAGCTGCCCGGCAGACTCAAGCGATAATTACAACATTAGAAATAGATGCAGAAAGAGTTGCGCAGGCCGAGCAGTATGCAAATCAGCTAGACTTAAAGGATTTGATTGATTTTAAAGTGACAGATGCCTTGTATTATCTGCAAGCTGAGCAGGACGTATTTGATTTTATATTGTTAGATGCGGAACGTGATGCTTATGTGGATTATTGGACCCATTTGGCCCGATTGCTCAAGCCAAAAGGTGGAGTATTGCTGGTGGATAATGTGATTTCACATGCTGCGGAAGTAGAAGAATTTATTCAGCTGATCCAGCAGGATTCACGTTTTATCATGAGTACATTGCCGATTGGAGCTGGTTTACTCATGGTGACTTATCGTTAAGTAGAAATTAGTTAAATTAAAACAGGCAAACCCGGTCAAAATGTAAGTTGTATTCAAGATACTTCTGTACAAAGGCCATTTTATCTTGTCGTCTTAACAGGTTGTCATAAACAAATTCGGGAACAGGATGGTAGAGCTCTATATCGCCATTGCTATAAATGATTTTCAGGTGGCGGCTAGAAGGACTATAAGCCCATGAGATCACGGTTAGCAGTTTTTGCATACGTTTTCCTCCACTGAATATTATTATCTTATGTCTTGAACTTATGCCAACTGACATTGAAGATGTATAACTGAATTGTAAGCATAAGTAGGGGATTGTTATGAAGAGGATGCAATATGCATGCCTGATTTTTATATGATCTTTAAGATGAAAAATAAAGATTTGGCAGGATGGCTTTAGATAGAAGAAAAAGGAAAATAAAACGGTTGGCCAATAGAGCAATCAAATAAATGTTCAAATAAAAAACCACGCTAAAAGCGTGGTTTTTTTTGAATCAGTTCAATCTAATACAGATTAGATTTTACCAACTAGGTCGATTGAAGGAGCAAGAGTTGCGTCGCCTTCTTTCCATTTAGCTGGGCAAACTTCGCCTGGGTGAGCGTGTACGTATTGAGCTGCTTTAACTTTACGAAGAAGTTCTTGAGCATCACGACCGATACCGCCAGCGTTGATTTCAACGATTTGGATTTTACCTTCTGGATCGATCACGAAAGTACCACGGTCAGCAAGGCCGTCAGCTTCAATTAGTACGTCGAAGTTTTTAGCAAGAGTCCAAGTAGGATCGCCAACCATTACGTATTGGATTTTTTTGATTTCTTCAGAAGAATCGTGCCAAGCTTTGTGAGTGAAGTGAGTGTCAGTAGAAACTGAGTAGATTTCAACGCCTAATTTTTTGAATTCTTCGTAGTTGTCAGCAAGGTCGCCAAGTTCAGTTGGGCAAACGAAAGTGAAGTCAGCTGGGTAGAAGAATACTACAGACCATTTACCTTTAAGGTCAGCTTCTGTTACTTCGATGAATTTACCATTTTGGAACGCAGTTGTTTTGAACGGTTTAACTTCAGTATTAATTAAGCTCATCATTGTCTCCATGATTGAGGTTTGTATTTAATTTCCAATAGGGTACAGAAATTATTTTTCTTGCTGAAACAGTATTTTTACATAACATACATCGGAAAAACCGAATTAAGCTAAAAATAAAACACCATTAGCGCAAACAGCATTGCTCTTGATATAAATGATTCAACCGTAGAATGGTGAATACATCATGACAAGACTCACCCCGGTTTAATGCCTCTTCAGACATGATGCCGCAAGCAGTAAAATTCAAGGGTAAAAATTAAAAAATTATAAAAATATTCAAAATGGCCGTTCTTTCGCTTAGGGGCAATACAGCGTAAAATAGCTGCCTATTGTCTTTTTTTATATCAGGTGTTTTCTCAGTGCAGAGTCCTTTAAATGTAGATCAGCTCGTTATGGCGCGTGACCGTCATCGTTTAAATCGACTCCAAAAAGGTAAAGATGCCAACCAAAAGCAATATCAAGAATTATTTGAAAAATCGCATGCCAAAGTCATGCAGCGTATCGAACGCATTCCCAATATCAAGCTGAATCAGGATCTGCCTGTTACCCAGTATGCAGACAAGCTGATTGAAGCGATTCAGCAGCATCAGGTTATTATTGTGGCTGGTGAAACCGGTTCCGGTAAAACCACGCAATTACCACAAATCGCCATGCTGGCAGGTCGCGGCCTGACTGGTCTGATTGGCCATACCCAGCCACGTCGTCTGGCTGCGCGTAGCGTATCACAGCGTATTGCGGAAGAAGTTGGCGAGAAACTGGGTGAATCAATTTCCTTTAAGGTTCGTTTTAATGAACAGGGCTCGCAGGATTCGATTGTCCGTTTGATGACGGATGGTATTTTATTGGCAGAGCTGGCCAATGACCGGTTCCTGACCAAATACGACACCATTATTATCGATGAAGCGCATGAACGCTCGCTGAATATCGATTTCATCATGGGGTATCTCAAGCAGCTCTTGCCGCGTCGTAAAGATCTAAAAGTGATCATTACTTCGGCAACACTGGACGTAAATCGTTTCAGTAACTACTTTAATGGCGCGCCGATCTATGAAGTGGAAGGGCGTAGCTATCCGGTAGAAGTGCGTTATCGTCCAATTTCTGAAATGAGCATTGTCGGCAGTGATGATGACGAGTTTGATGATTTTGAAGAAAATCTGCCACGTGCAGTGGTTGCAGCTGTAGAAGAATGTTTTCAGGATGCACAGGAAAAGGGACATCCGGAACATGCCGATATCCTGATTTTTGCCAGTACCGAACAGGAAATTCGTGAACTGCAGGAAACCCTGATAAAGCATGGTCCACGCCATACTGAAGTGTTACCACTCTACGCACGATTAGCATTAGCAGAACAGCAAAAAATCTTTAATCCTTCGGGCGGCGGTCGACGGATTATTATCGCCACCAATGTAGCAGAAACAGCATTAACTGTTCCGAATATCCGTTATGTGATTGATAGCGGTTTTGCCCGTATTTCCCGTTATAACTATCGTTCACGGGTGCAGCGCTTACCGATCGAAGCGGTTTCTCAAGCTGCTGCCAATCAGCGTAAAGGTCGTTGTGGCCGTATTGCGCCAGGTGTCTGTATTCGTCTGTATAGTGAAGAAGACTTTTTAAGTCGTCCTGAATTTACCGAACCAGAGATTAAACGGACCAATCTGGCATCCGTTATTTTACAGATGCAAAGTCTGGGCCTAGGTTCACTGGAAGATTTCGATTTCATTGAGCCGCCAGATCATCGTCTGGTCAATGATGGTCGCAAGCTCTTGATTGAGCTTGGGGCGATGGTGGAGAAGAGTAAAGCCCCTCTTTCTGAAAGAGGGGTTGGGGGAGATTCTACTAATCCTCCTAAATCCTCCTTTACGAGAGGAGGACTTCAAGGCAAGGGAGATTCTCTAACCAAAATCGGTCAGCAAATGGCAAAAATGCCAATCGATCCACGTCTGGCGCGAATGATTCTTGGCGGTGCGCATTTTGGTGCATTGAATGAAGCTTTGGTAATTGTGGCGGCACTAGCTGTACAAGACCCACGTGAACGTCCTGCGGATAAGCAGATGCAGGCCGATCAAAAACATGCCTTATTCCGTGAAACAGATTCAGATTTCCTGTTTTATATCAAGCTCTGGGATACCCTGCATAATAACCGTGAAAGTATGAGTGAAAACAAACGCCGTACTTTTGCACGGAATCATTTCCTGAGCTGGTTGCGTCTGCGTGAATGGAAGAAAACTCATGAGCAGCTAGTGGATCTGGCTAAAGGCTTAAAACTGTCCTTTAATGAAAAGAAAGCTAGTTATGAAAATCTCCATCGCGCTTTATTGACCGGCCTACTGTCTTTTATTGCCAACAAGACTGATGAACGTAATGTGTTTATGGCAGTTCGTCAGCAGAAAGCACGGATTTTCCCGGCATCAACGCTGCACAAAACCAATACCCCATGGGTAATGGCTTTTGAAATGGTTGAAACCTCGCAGGTGTATTTACGAACTCTAGCGAAAATTGAGCCGGAATGGATTTTGCTGGCTGCGCGTGACTTACTGAAACATCATTATTTCGAACCACATTGGTCGAAAAAGGCGGGTGTGGTCAATGCGTATGATCAGATTTCTCTGTTTGGTCTAATCATCGAGCCGAAACGTCCGGTCAATTATGAGAAAGTGGATCAGCCGGCTGCGCATGAAATCTTCCTGCGTGATGCACTGACTACTGGTAATCTCGGCATTAATCCACCCTTCTTGAAGCATAATTTGCTGAAACTGGAAGAAGTGGAGCGGGTAGAAGATAAGCTACGCCGTCGTGACTTGGTCGTGGATGAAGAAACCATTTACCAGTTTTATGCCTCCAAAGTGCCACCAGAAGTAGCCAGTCGCCGCAGTTTTGAGGACTGGCGTGCGACAGTAGAGCCACATGATCCACGTTATCTGTTTATTGATGATGATGCGCTTTGGCTGAATGATCGTCCGACCACACAACAGTTTCCGGATTATTTACGTAATGGTGAATTGCGTCTGGCGACCAGTTACCGTTTTGACCCAAGTCATGATGAAGATGGTGCAACGGTTAAAATCCCGCTGCAGGCTTTGCCGCAGGTCGATGAAAATATCTGGTCATGGGGGATTCCGGGCTGGCGTCTGGAGTTGATCGAAGCTTTATTAAAGAGTTTACCTAAAGATAAACGCCGTAGTCTGGTGCCGATTCCAGACACTGCGAAAAAGCTGGCAGCCCGTATTGATGCAGTCAATTTACGTGAGCATATTTTCAGTTTTCTGGCTTTCCAGTTGCGTGGCGAGCAGATTACAGAAAAAGATTTTAGCCTGGATCGGGTTGAGCAATATCTCTTGCCTTTGATCAAGGTGATTGATGAAAAAGGTCGTGTGATTGAACAAGGCCGTGATCTTGCCGAACTGAAAGCCCGTTGCCGTACTGAAACTCATAGTCCGGTGAAACAGTTAAAAGGTGAATTTAAAACTTTCCCAGAAAACTTTGTCTTTGAAGCGTCACAAAAAGTGACGGGTGTAGTGGTCAAGCAATATCAGGCACTGGTTCCGACCAAAGACTTCGCTGCACTGGAACAGAAAGATGAATCTGGTGTCGTGATTCAGACCTTTAATGATCAGGCTGAAGCCGTCAAACAGCACCGTGAAGGGATTATTCGACTGGTGCATATGCAGCTCGGAGATCTGGTGCGCCAGCTGAAAAAACAGATTTCCAAACCGCTGGCACTGGCATATTCACCGCTTGGTGATAAGGCTCAACTGGAGCAAATGCTAGTTTATGCCACACTGCACCTGTCAATTAACGAGCTGCCTGTCAATATGCAAGAGTTCCAAAAGTTGGTGGAGGATGTAAAAAAATCTTTCCTGACTCATGGCCAGACTGCACTGAAAGAAATCACGGATATTTATATCCAGTGGCAGGAAATCCGTCGTAAATTACTGGTTTTAGACCCATCTATATTTGGAAAAAATATTGATGATATTGAGGATCAGCTTGATTTGATGAGTCTTTCTGACTTTGTTTATCGGAAACCTTCCGACGTATGGTCAGAATTTCCACGTTATTTGAAAGCCCTGATCTTGCGTTTAGAGCGCTTGCCAAATAACCTACAGAGGGATGATTCCGCCATTGACCAAATTGATCCGTGGATGGAAAAATTATTTCAGTTTAAAAATGACGCTCGCCTTAAAGAATTGTATTTTATGGTTGAGGAGTTAAGGATCTCATTGTTTTCTCAACCGATGAAAACGAAAACACCCGTTTCTCCAACTCGTCTGCAAAAAGTATGGGAACGTCTTGGAATCAGTTAAGATATAGGTCATTTTGAGAAGGAGTTTTACATGGGCATTCGTATTACGGGTACTGGCTTGTTCCATCCGGAAGATGTCATTACCAATGAAGAGTTAGTTGAAAGTTTAAATGCTTATGTGGAACTGTATAATCACGAAAATGCAGATAAAATCGCTGCAGGCGAATTAGATGCACGTCGTGGTTCTAGCGCAGAATTTATTGAAAAAGCGTCAGGCGTACAACGCCGTTATGTGTCAGAAAAAACTGGCATCCTCGATCCAAAACGTTTACGTCCAAATCTACGTGAACGTTCAGATGATGAAATTTCCCTTCAGGCAGAATGGGGCGTGATCGCAGCAAAACAGGCGATGGAAAATGCCGGTGTCACTGCTGAAGATATCGATGTCGTGATCCTGTCATGTTCAAACCTACAACGTGCTTATCCTGCGGTTGCGATTGAAATCCAGACTGCTCTGGGTATTCAAGGTTATGCTTATGACATGAACGTTGCATGTTCAGCAGCCACTTTCGGTTTAAAACAGGCTGCTGATGCCATCAAGGCAGGTGCACGTCGCGTATTGCTGGTGAATGTTGAAATCACCTCTGCACATACCGATTTCCGTTCACGTGACTGTCACTTTATTTTCGGTGATGTCGCAACTGCATCGATCATTGAAGATACTGAAACTAAAACCGGTTTTGAGATTCTAGATACTTCATTATTTACCCAGTTCTCAAACAATATCCGCAATAACTTTGGTTTCCTGAATACGTCAGAAAATGCGGATATCGACGACAAACGTTTCCGTCAGGATGGTCGTAAAGTATTTAAAGAAGTGTGTCCACTGGTTGCCAAGATGATTACTGCTCAACTTGAGAAAAATCATATTGCCCCTACAGATGTGAAACGCTTCTGGTTGCACCAGGCTAATGCCAGCATGAATGAATTAATTCTGAAACTGGTAGTGGGTAAAGAAAATGCCAAACCAGGTCTGGTACCTATCATTCTGAATGAGTTTGCCAATACTTCTTCCGCAGGTGTCATTATTGCCTTACATCGTACTGCAAATGAAGTTGAAGACGGCGAATATGGCGTACTGTGTTCATTTGGTGCAGGCTATTCAGTGGGTTCAATCCTGGTACAAAAACGCGTGGCGTAAGCCGGGAGTATATTTTGCAGGTCAAGCATGACGGAGCATGGATCAGGCGCTTAAGTGCCTTATCCAAACTGTATTTCACGCCTACTTTTTTAGGGGCTGAAAATATTGATGCCAGTCGACCTGCAATGTATGTCGGTAATCATTCCATGTATGGCATCTTTGATGCGCCAATGCTGATTGATTACCTGTACAATGAACATCAAGTGGCTGTGGTTAGTATTGCTGATCATAGCCATTTTTATGTGCCGCTATGGCGTGAAGCAGTGAAGAAATTTGGTGCTATTGATGGTATACAGGACTATGTGCGCTCAGCTATGCAGCAAGGCTACTCGATTCTGGTCTTTCCGGGTGGTGGCCGTGAAGTGCTGAAACGGGAAGGTGAGCAGTATTAGCTGATCTGGAAAGAGCGTTACGGTTTCCTGAAATTAGCACAAGAGTTTCAATACGATATTGTCCCTTTTGCTGCACTCGGCGGTGATGAAATCTATGAGATTGGATTTGATGCCAATAAGATCATTCAACATAAGTATTTTCAAAAATTATTAAAAATTCCCCAACTCAATAAATTATTACGTCATGGTGACGTGATTCCTTCCTTACCTAAAAATCTGTTTCCCAAACGCTTGCCTTTTTATTTTCAGTTTATGCCGCGGCAGCCAATTCATCATGTGCAGCACGAGAATGATCTGATTGATTTTCGTGAGCATTTACAACAAAAGATCTATCAGGGGCTAGAACTGTTGGCTGACAGACGTCGGCAAGATGAAGTCTAGGTCTTTTCATCATTCCTGCTTTGCTTTACATTGAGATCGAATCGTCTAAAAAATCACCATGCTTCAATTTCTGTAATAGAAAGGAAAAAGCGATTTTAAAGGATTGAAATTCAGTAGGTCTGTAACTCAATAGGGTTAAAACGAAGGGGGAAATATGGAACAGGAGTGTTTGCTACTGCCATTCAGACAGCTCGCTCAACAATGCCTCAGTATTTTTCCTGAGTTAAATCAGCTGTATTTGGATCAAATGGCTTTTGTTGGTCATGTGAATGCCCAGAATTTGTTCAGGATTCATCAGGACGAACATCGCATTGACCTGCTTAATGGCTTATTAAATATCCAGCTATATACACCTCAAGATTTAAATCCGGAAAGTCCTCATGCCTTAGCAGAAATGCACATTGATTCCAGTCTGGCTAAAGCAGAGGCTTTGGAAGAGTTTTTCTTTCAGGATATTTACTTTCTGACTGGCGATTTAAAGCCCCAGCATTCCCTGTTTTTACGTGATAAAGCCAAACAGCTCCGTCAGCTCATTATTGATCAAGTCTATATATGGGTTAATGCGCCTGACCGAGTTGCTAATTGCTTAAAACAGATGTCGCTTGTGCAGGCTGAAATCATCGACTCCTTTATGATTAAAGCCGAAGTTTATACTCAGTCTTGTATCAGTAATTGGATTCAAAGTGGGCATGAGATTCCTGCGCATGTCTTAAAACAGCTACAGCAAATCTTTTCCTTGCAATATTTGCAGCCAGATGAGTTTCTATCGATTCAGTCAGTTATGGATAGTCTGGATGCATTTTGTTTTAGTGCGCCTGAGTTTCTGCACCCAGCAACCTTCCGGATTATTTCTTTATCCTTTGAAAACCGGTTCAATCTGCACGAACTGAATGACCATATTGACGATATTCGTTTGTTGTATCGGCATGCAGAAGAGCAAAGTCATCTACTGGGCTTTGTCCGGTTGATGAATTGTGATAGCTGGCATCGGAGTGATCTGCTATCCAAACGCAATTTTCTGGAAAATAATCCTTATTTATGGCAAAAAAAAGTCGCCAAACTTCCTTTATTTGACTGTCATCGCGTAGTGAACTGGCTATTTAAACAGCCTGCGGAAATCTTGGATTGGCTGAGCAGCAATATTCAACATAGCAGTGTGCGGGTAGCAGCAACAGCTTTAAGCTTTATCGATACGCATCATATTCATCCGCAGATTGTTTTAGCTACCTTGCAATATTTTCAATATATCGCAGCACGTCTGTTTATTGATGATGTTCATCAATATGCCATTCAGCATCACTGGTTTGAGCATGAGCTAAATCGAACAGTTGTTCTCAAAGGGACGCGTCAGGCTATTGAGGATCATCGTATTGCGATTAGTCCATCGATTCTATATCTGGATGAATGGATCGGATTATTGCGGGATGTAGTGGCAATGGATGATCAGATGACTAAAAGAGTTTACGCCAACTTAAGTCGGGTGATGCAGGCTTATATGCAGCATCTGTATAAGGTCACCCGTGATTTGCCTGAGGATGTGCTGGCTTATATTCGGCCCCAAACTCAGCAAGACCGTGATTTTTATAACGTGCTACAACGTAACCAGATTCCATTTGTAGAGTTCAGGAAGCGCTTTTATTTACATGCAAGGCATGTGCGGGAATCCTGTTTTGATGGTTATATCCGTGATTATCTGCCGGAGTATTTTTCTACTCAACCGGAAGTGCCTAAAAATTTAAGCTGGACCAGTTTATTTACGCAGGCAGTTGTCTGGCATGAGCAAATTCAGAAGCAAGAAATTATTGCCAAGCTCAAAAAAGACTTTGCTCTAACCAGCTGGAGGCCGCTCACACAAGCACATTTTCTACTGTATTTTAATTGGCGGTTTGAGGAATTGAAAACACTAGAGCGGATTATTGAAGAGGCTAGAATATTCCGGAACTGTCTGGCTGCAAGTTATGCACAGCGTATAGTCGAAGGTGAATATGTGGCCTTTCGCATGTCACATCCTGCCATTAAATTACCTTTGATTTTAGGCTGTCAGTTGCAGAATGACCAAGTCATCTTTGACCAGCTTGAGTATCCAAATAATCAAAAAGCGGAAGTTGAATATATCAATATTGCCCAGCATTTTATTAACTGGTTAAACCTGCAGGCTTGACCTGATTCAGTGCTTTTCTGTCCGTGAAGCTTAACTTTTCCGGCAAAAATCGTTAGGCTATAGCCGTTCTTTTACGGTATCTCTTTTATGAAACAGGAAACTGCACTTAAGCTCTTAAAAGCAGGGGAAAATGTCTTTTTAACCGGTTCTGCGGGTGCAGGGAAAACTTATACGCTCAATCAATATATCAATTATCTGAAAGCCCGTAAGGTGTCGGTCGCCATTACTGCGTCGACTGGCATTGCAGCAACGCATATGAATGGCATGACCATACATACCTGGGCAGGAATTGGGATCAAAGACTTTTTGTCTGAAGAAGACCTGAAGCGGATGAAAGAGCGTAAATACCTGAAAGAACACTTGGAAAATGCGCAAGTCCTGATTATTGATGAAATTTCCATGCTGCATGCCAAGCAGCTTAATCTGGTCAATCAGGTGCTGAAATATTTCAAGGAAAGTGATGAAGCTTTTGGTGGGATTCAGGTCATTGTAGCAGGGGATTTTTTCCAGTTGCCGCCCGTTGGAAAAAATGATGAACGTAACCGCGATAAATTCTGCTTTATGTCGGATGCCTGGGTTGAAGCCAAGTTCCGCGTCTGTTACTTGACTGAACAGCACCGTCAGGGCAATGACTATCTGAATGATATTCTGAATGCCATTCGTGCACAGGCCATTTCACCTGAACATCGTTCAGCGCTACAAGGTACACGTCAGCAGGACATTGGCGATACCTATACACGTCTCTATACCCACAATATGGATGTCGACAGCATTAACTTTAAGCATCTGAATGAAATTGATCAGGATCCCCGCCAGTTTGATGCGCAATGTGATGGCAATGAAAAACTGATTGAAACCTTAAAGTCTTCAGTCCGAGCACCCGAAGCCTTAACCCTGAAAAAACATGCCAAGGTCATGTTCGTGAAAAATAACTTTGATATGGGTTATATCAACGGCAGCTTGGGTGAAGTGATCGGCTTTGAAGATGATGATGAGCATGGCATTCTGCCAAAAGTTAAACTGACAGATGGAACTACATTAATTGTAGAGCCTGAAACTTGGTCGGTAGATAATGAAGCAGGTAAAACCATTGCCAGTTTCCAGCAGATTCCACTACGTTTGGCTTGGGCGATTACCATTCATAAGTCTCAAGGCATGACGCTAGAAGCTGCTGAGATTGACTTGAGCCATACCTTTGAAAAAGGTCAGGGCTATGTAGCATTATCCCGTTTAAAAAGCTTAAATGGTCTACGCTTGAAAGGCTTTAATGAACAGGCTCTGGAACTTGATAGTCTTGCCATTAAGGCTGATCGCCGTTTTCAGGAACTGTCAGATGAAGCAGAAGCGAATTTTGAAAACGTGGATTTGACTGTACAGCATAAGGCCTTTATCCGCCATTGTGGTGGCACTTTGAACGAAGTTGAGATCCAGCGTAATGAGAAGAAAATTGCCAAAAATGGTGGTAAGCAAAACTACGCGACTGCAACCTTGGATGAAACCCGTGAACTGTTTGAAGAAGGGTATGAGATTTCCGATATTGCAACTGAACGTGGCTTGACACCAGCAACCATTATTAACCATCTCGGACGTTTGCATAAAGAGCAAGGTCTTGATATCTCAATAGCTCATCCGGGTGAGGAAGTTGTTGAACAAGTCCGTAAGATTTATAAACGTCTAACCAAACGTCAAAATTCAGATCATTTTAATGATGATGGCAGTATTAAATTACGCCCAATCGTGGAACTGACCAGCCCGCGTATGGGTTATGATCAGGTGCGTTTGGCCTTGCTGTTTGTGGAATAAAATTTGGGTTTTTAAATTTTAGTATTTAACCTGAGCTTTTACTTTTGAAAGATCAAAAGTAACAAAAATCTTTTGTTGGATTGAAGGTACATCCTGTACCTCAATCCAACGAGCGACATCCATGTCGCTGATCATGTGATTTAATACTATGCAGTTCTTAATTTTAGAATATTAATTTTTAAGAATATTGCACAATCATGGTTAAAGACTTATTGCGTTCCAATCAATAACGATAAAATCCCGGCTGCAATTAATGGCCCGACTGGGACACCACGAAGTACCGCGACGCCTGCCACCGTACCAATTAATAGACCTGCAACGACATCAGGCTGACTTGACATCAGTTTCACCCCGCGTCCACCAAGCCAGGCAACAAATAGACCGATTGCAATTGCCAGTAAAGATTTCCAGCTAAGAAAAGATTTCAGAATACTGTCACCGGGAATTTTTCCGCTAGCAATCGGAGCCAATACTCCAATGGTTAAAATAATAATCCCGATATTTAGGCCATGTTGCTGTATATAAGGTAAGAGTTCATTGAGAGGCGTGATTTTTAATACGATCAACACGGCCGCGGCAATGGTCACAGCAGTATTATGACTAAAAATACCGCAAGCCAGTAGAACCAGAAGAACAAGCAGATTCAGATCAAATTGGGACATAAGGAGATAGGAAAAATGAAAAGTCACAGGATTATAGGCTTTTTACCCATTTAAAGGGAGAAAGCCTTATAAGAACTGAATCTAGTTGGTTTTCGGTATAGAATGCGCCTATTGTTCGTTTAAACAGGTTCAGACAGATGCTATTGGAAAAAATGTTGCAATCACAAGGTTTCGGCTCACGAAAACATTGTCAGCAACTGATTAAAAATGGTGCTATTTCGATTCAAGGCGAACTCATCGATAACCCCAAGCATAAGCTGAATCTGCAAGATCTGACTTTTAGCGTCTATGGTCATGAGTATCGCTATCGGGAAAAAGTATATATTGCGCTCAACAAGCCACAAGATTATGAGTGCTCACATCAGGCCACACATCATTTCAGTGTATTTGATCTGTTTGATGACATCCTGTTAAACCGTGGAATTCAATGTGTAGGTCGTCTCGATCAGGACACCACCGGACTGTTATTGCTGACGGATGATGGTCAGTTTTTACAAGCGTTGACCCATCCTAAAAAACATGTGGCGAAAGTCTATCAGATGACTACTGCCGATCCCGTGACAGATGAGCAGATTCAACAGCTTGAACAGGGTGTGGAATTGAGAAATGAAAAAGGCACCTTTGCTGCTACAGATATTGTTCGTCTAGATGAAAATCGTCTGCAAATGACCATTCATCAAGGGGTTTATCATCAGGTGAAACGTATGCTGGCAGCTGTTGGCAATAAAGTGGAGCAGCTGCATCGTGCCCAGATTGGTGCATTGGCCTTGAATGAACTGCCAATAGGGGAATGGACCTATCTGGACGCAGAACAAGTGGCACAGGCAAAATTCCGTACCGAATAAAGTCTGGGATTTATTTCAGGAAACAATGGAAAGTCACGAATTCATTATCCTGAATAAATCCAAGTGACTCATAAAGTTTATGTGACTGATAATTGGTTTTTTGCGTTTCCAGGCTGATTCGAAGCGCATTCTCATGTCGGGCAAACAAGATGGCAGTGTCAATCAGTTGCTTGGCTGCACCATGCCGTCGATAAGGCGGGCTAATATAGACATCGTCCAGCACATAATAAGTAGAACATGCGACTGAGGAAAATCTTAAATACAGCAGAATAAATCCGGTAAAAATATCATCCTTAGTGTTGATAAAAATGACAGTTTGACCATCTTCAAAACGCTGTTTCAGAAACTCGTAAGATAAATCCAGATTGGAAGAAGTACCATAAAATTGACGGTACTCATCAAATAAAACGGCCAGGTTAGGTAGATCTTCTGACTGGGCGCGTCGCACGATCATCGGCTTACTCCATGTTAATTTTATTATTTATCATTAACATCAAGCATAGCGAAGTTTGAAAGGAGAGAAACTTAAGAATTGTTCGTAAATGCAACAATGTTAAATTTTGTCGCTTTCACCTAAAATGGCATTCAGCTCTTCAAATAAATCAAAATGATCATCATCCAGATTCATTTCCTGATGATCTGCTGGAATCGCTGTAGTACTTGGACTTGAGGTTTGTTCTGCCTTAAGTTCATTCTGTTTCTGCTTGCGTAACTTGATCAGCTGTTCCAGATTAATATTCTGATTTTCAATCGAGAAGGGGATTGATTTGGTCAGAACCACCTGTTTAAAAAAAAGACGAACTGCCTGAGCCGGCGTAATCCCCAATTGTTTAAATACTGCAAATGCCTGTTTCTTTTCTTGGGAATCCAGGCGAATTTGATAAACTTCAGTTTTTCTCATAATATTTTCAAAGCTTTAAATTACTTAACTTTTCGCCTTATTCTAATCGATAACTTCGGGATTTCAATCCTCAAGTTGCCGTTTTTAGAAAATAATCTGTAATGACAAGAGATTTACAGTGTCAATTCAAGTTCAGAGCTAAATTGCATCTGCTTTTGAGTAACTGGATCCCTAAACTGAATGTGTTTGGCCAGTAGCTGTAACGGTGCAGAAAAATCATCATCCGCCTTATGGCAAACCTGGGGATAAAAAGGATCATTCTGGATCGGAATCCCCAAATGACTTAAATGTACCCTTAACTGATGCTGCTTTCCTGTATGCGGTTTTAGCTCATATTTGCCCCATTGTTGATCATGTTGCAGCAGTTGAATTTCGGTTTCGCTATTAGGTTCTCCTTCTACCACCTGCATGATATAAAAGGGCTGGCCTTTTTCCATTTTCAGCTTTGTGATGAGAGGAAAACTTAAATCATCACGATAAGCCGCAATCGCATGATAGGTTTTCTGTACTTGCCGAGTCGCAAACATTTGCTGATAAACCCCACGCGATTGCACACATTTTGAAATCAGCACCGCACCTGCCGTTTCACGATCTAAGCGATGAATCGGAGTGAGATGTTCATTTCCAGTTTGCCGTTTTAGGCGTACCAGCAAGGTTTCCTGTACATATTGTCCAGTAGGACTTATGGTCAGAAAATGCGGTTTATCTACGACCAGTAGATGCTCATTCTCAAACAGAATCTGATGCTGAAAAGGAACATGCACTTCGTGTGCCAAAAAACGATAATAAAAACAATGAGTATTCGCTTGAAAAGAACTTTCGATGCTTAAGGTATTACCCTGAGCATCATAAACCAGACCATTATTGAAACGGGATTGCCATTCGCTTGACTCAATATGTGGAAATTGTGCACAGAGATAGGCATAGACTGTCTTGGGTGAATCTGAGGTCGCTTGCAGGAATACTTTACTTGCCGTAACCCCATTCAGCATGGGTGGGCTAAATTCAACAGTCGGAGTCATCACAACGTGGATCTATCTCTGGTCTGGAACGGATGCTGTGAAAAAATACAGTTTCTCACAGAGGTGAATAGGCTTTTAAAGCGTTGCGATGCTATCATAATTATTCTTTTTCATCATGTCGTGAGTAATATGCCTTATTCATTTAATGTCACTTTAAAACATGAAGATGACACCCAAAATCTGGCCAAAGTTCTGGCAAATAATTTTTCTTCGGGCGTTATATATCTGATTGGTGACTTGGGTGCGGGGAAAACCACGCTGACGCGTTATTACTTACAACAACTCGGTCATAAAGGCTCAGTAAAAAGTCCGACTTATACGCTGGTGGAGCCCTATCAGGTGAATGGTCAGGATATCTTTCATTTTGATTTATATCGCCTTAATGACCCTTATGAACTTGAATTGATGGGAATTCGGGATTATTTAGAAACTCCCAATGCGCTATTTTTATTTGAATGGCCTTCTAAGGGTGGCGATGAAATCCCGCAAGCCGATTTAATTATTGAAATTTTAAAATCAGAAGATGAGCTGACCCGTACTGCAAGTCTGATTTCTTCTAATCTGGCCTTACAGCAAGCTTTGGAGCGTGAATTCCCAAATGGTTGATGATTTAAGCATACGCCGTATCCGTGCACTTGATCCAGCGCTGGCGAACCAGATTGCCGCAGGTGAAGTGATTGAACGTCCTGCATCTGTGGTCAAGGAGTTACTGGAAAACTCGATTGATGCAGGTGCGACCGAGCTGATCATCCGGGTGGAACAGGGCGGCAGTACGCTGATTGAAATCATTGATAATGGCCGAGGCATTCATTATGAGGATTTGCCACTGGCCGTAATGCGTCATGCGACCAGTAAGATTCAAACGACTGAAGAGCTGCATGCGATTACCAGCTTGGGCTTTCGTGGTGAAGCATTGGCCTCAATTGCTGCAGTGTCTCGTTTGACTCTAACGAGTAGCCAGAATGAAGATGGTATTGGCTATCAGGTCGAAGTAAACGGCACGGCTTTTGATCATCAGGATATTCAACCGGTTGCAGCATCCAAAGGAACTCAGATCCGGGTGCAGGATTTATTCTTCAATGTTCCGGCGCGGCGCAAATTTCTAAAAAAGCCCGGCACTGAATTTGGACATATCGAAGAAATTGTCCGCCGTATGGCTTTAACGCATTTCGATATTCGCTTTGTATTGGAACATAACCAAACCATCAAGCTGAATTTGCCGGTCGCAGATAGTGGTGCTTTGCGTTTTCAACGTGTGCAACAATTACTTGGCCGTCAGTTTACTGAAAATGCTTACTGGATTGATGCAGACAGTATCAATATGCGTTTATCAGGCTGGCTCGGACATCCTTCAGATGCACGGGCTCAAGCCGATCTGCAATATGTCTATGTGAATGGCCGGATCGTTAAAGACAAGACCATTTCTCATGCCTTGCGCATGGCCTATGATGGTATCCTGCATGGCCATCAGCATGCCGCTTATTTACTATTTCTGGAAATCGATCCAGAAAGTATTGATGTCAATGTGCATCCGACCAAACATGAAATTCGTTTCCTGAACCAGCGTGAAGTACATGAATTTGTACGTCACTATGCCAAGGAAACCCTGGCACAATTCCAGACTGCGAGCGCTGATCTGGCTGAGGCCATGAAAACTGAGTCTGAAGCTGTTGCGATTACACCACAGCCACGCTATCAGGAGCAGTTTAGCCTGCATCAGCCCGTAGCCACTCAACCAGTTATTCCCGCCACATATCTATATCATCAGCGTGAAGAAGAAGCTTCTGATGTGTTAACGGATTTTGAATCATCTGGTCCACAAACTGTGCATTATGCGCAGGATTACAATAAGTCATATTCGGGTTCACAGCAGCTGAATAATGCCTTGAAAAGTTATCTCGCGCCTTTAAGAGAAACTGAACCGGAAACCAATACTTCAGCATCGGATGCATTTCAGTCACATTTACATAGTAAAGTGGATGAGCATCCTTTGGGGATTGCGATCGCCCAGCTGCATGGGATTTATATTCTGGCGCAAAATACCGAAGGCTTAATCATCGTAGATATGCATGCGGCGCATGAGCGTATTCTGCTGCAACAGATGAAAATGGCTTGGGATAAACCGGAATTCTGGATATCCCAGCAATTGCTGATTCCTAAAGTGGTGAGCATTAGTCGTATGCAAGCCATGCGTGTTGACGAACTCAAAGATCAACTTGCTCGTTTAGGTCTGGAAATTGACCAGTATGGTGATGAACAGGTCATTGTACGAGGCGTACCGGCCATTTTACATAAGGCTGATTTTGATGCCTTGATCCCTGAATTATTGAATGATCTGGATCCTAATGATCAGGGACAGGGGTTAATGCAAAAACGTGACCAGATTCTTGCAGGTATGGCCTGTCATGGTGCGGTACGTGCGCATCGAATGTTAAGTCTATCTGAAATGAATGCTTTGCTGCGTCAAATGGAACAAACTGAATTTGCGAGCCAATGTAATCATGGTCGTCCAACCTGGCGAGCATTTCCATTGTCTCAACTTGATAAACTTTTTGCTCGGGGAGAGTAGCGTTACATGTCCAATCAACTGCCGGTCATCAATTTAATGGGACCAACTGCAAGCGGTAAAACTGCTTTGGCATGTGAACTATACGAGCAAGGTCGGTTTGAGCTGATTTCTGTCGATTCTGCGCTAGTCTATCGGGAAATGGACATTGGTACAGCGAAACCTTCTAAAGACGAATTAGAGCGCTATCCGCATCATTTGATCGATATTATTAGCCCGCTCGAAGTCTATTCTGCAGCAAACTTTGTCGAAGATGCTTGTCGTCTGATTGATGATATTCATGCACGTGGTAAAACTCCAATTCTGGTGGGTGGCACCATGCTGTATTTTAAGGCCTTACTTGAAGGCTTGTCTGATAATTTACCAAGTGCAGATTATGCGATGCGTGCCCAGATTGAAGAGAAAGCTGCTCGTGAAGGGTGGGAAGCGGTGTATGCTGAATTATGTCAGGTAGATCCCTTGGCGGGCCAGAAATTTAAAGTCAGTGATAAACAGAGAATTATCCGCGCATTAGAAGTTTTTAAGCTAACAGGTGAGCCGATTACAAAACTACAAGCAGAACAACCAAAAAATTTACCATATCGTTACAGTTTCCATAACTATGCCTTAATGCCTGATCGGTTAGAATTGCACAAACGTATTGAAAAACGTCTTGAAATTATGTGGAAAAACGGATTTTTAAATGAAGTTAAAGGATTAATGGGAAAATACGATTTTGACGAAAATTTACCCTCAATGCGTTCAGTAGGTTACCGCCAAGCCATAGAATTCTTAAAAAAAGGTGACCTAAGTCATGAAAAACAACAGGAAATGGAGGATAAGGCTTTATTTGCGACACGACAACTTGCCAAACGTCAATATACCTGGTTGAGATCTTTGCAAGAAAAGCATAAATTTACAACATATTTTACGCTCGAGCAGGCCCAAGAAGACTTGCGAAACTGTCACGGATAAAGCAAAATTTGAGTACTATCTTTTTTATAATTTTTAATTGAAAAATAGAGATAGTTTTTTGCGCTGATTTTTAAATTTTTGGAGTTATAACATGTCTAAAGGTCAAACTTTACAAGATCCATTCTTGAATTCTCTCCGTAAGGAACGTATTCCAGTTTCTATCTTCCTGGTAAACGGTATCAAATTACAAGGTCACATCGAGTCTTTTGACCAATACGTTGTATTATTAAAAAATACAGTAAGCCAAATGGTTTACAAACACGCGATTTCTACAGTAGTACCTGCACGTAATCCTCGTCCAGCTGGTGCTCCTGCTGGTTCACAAGGTGCTGGCTTCGGTGGTCAAGGTGGCTTCGGTGGTCAAGGCGCTGCTGGTGGCTTTGGCGGTCAAGGTGGCTTCGGCGGTCAAGGTGCTGGCTTCGGTGGTCAAGGTGGCTTCGGTGGTCAAGGCGGCTTCGGTGCTCAAGGCGCTGCTGGCGGCTTCGGTGGTCAAGGTGGCTTCGGTGGTCAAGGTACTGGCTTTGGTGGTCAAGGCGCTGGTTTCGGTGGTCAAGGCGCTGGTTTTGACAACGATTCAAAATTTGAAGATTCTTCTGACGACGAAAACAATCGTTAATCGGATCTGAAATAAAAAGCCTCTTAATAAGAGGCTTTTTATTATTTAAAGAATTAAGTCATTAAAAAAGCCAGCATAATGCTGGCTTTTCTTCTCTTAAATTAACGAGCGCGTTTAGGATCTAGCTGTGGATCTTTAATTTCTACATAGGCATTGCTACGGGTTTCACGTAACCAGCTATCTAGCTCAGCATCAAACTGGCGTTCACCCAGAATCTGGCGGGCCATACGTTCCTGATATTCCTGAGTCATATCCTGTTGACGTGTATCGGTCACTTGCAGGATATGCCAGCCAAATTGTGACTGGAATGGTTCACTTATCTGACCCACTGGCGTACTTTTCATACGCTGTTCAAATTCAGGTACCATGACACCTGGGCTGACCCAGCCTAAACTTCCGCCATCACGCGCTGAACCTGTGTCATTAGAGAAAGTAGACGCCAATACTGCAAAATCTTCACCTTGCTTAAGACGCGTATACAAGCTATCAATCATCTGCTTGGCATTTTCCGGGCTAACCACTTCTGATGTTTGAATCAGAATATGACGAGTCTGGTATTGAGGTACCAGTGCTTTTTGTTCACCACCTTTACGCTCTAAAAGTTTCAGGACATGCACGCCATCTGCCGCAGGAATCAGTTCTGATGTTTGACCTGCTTGCAGGGTAGAAACGCGTGCAGCGAGTTCTCCTGGAATTTCTGATAGGTTTCGAACACCCATATCAGATGCATCTACTTTAATATCGCCAGTTGAATATTTTTTGCTGATCGCCTGAATATCATTGCTACTACTCAAGTCATTTCTTACTTGTGCTGCAACCTGTTGTGCATTTTCTCCAGTTATACGTAAATGCAGAACATGTACCTGGCTACCTAACAAAGCTTGACCTTGTGGTGTATTCAGGAAGTTTTTAACATCTTGATCACTGATTTGAATACGTGAATTTACGGCTTGCTGACGTAAACGGCTAAGTGCTAGATCTTCTGCAATACGGTTACGTAAAGAGGCATACGTATTCGGCGCGATAGCATCCAGTTTTTGCTGGAAAGCTTCCAAGCTAGGGGAGCCTGAATCACGTGCTACTTTAAGCACTGCTTCATTTAAAGATTTTTCATCTGGACGAATATTGTAGCGTTTAACCTGTTCAAGTTGAGCCTGACGTACAATTAGCTGTTCAAGTGCTTGTTGTTCAAGATAAGGTTGCGGTGGAACAGGCTTGTTTTGTTTTTGCAACTGGTGAGAAATTTCAGCAACGCTTTGTGCCAGATCACTACGCAGAATAGCGCTATTGTCGACAACAGCTACAACTTCATCTTTAGGTTGGGCAACAGCAAAAGTCGTCATCGCTGAAGAAAGACATAGCGCAAGTGCGGTCGCTTTAAAAATTTGTTTTAACTGTTTTGTCTTCATTAACGTTCTGTCCAAGTTTGATTGATATTGTTAAAACCTAGAATACGATTTTCTAGTAATGAGGTTAGCTTGTTGCTTAACCCGCCAAGACCTTTAAGCGTTACTTCAGCCATCACTGCACGTTTCGCTTTCACATCCGGGTCATTGATATCGTCTAGGTCATTGTAGTATGAGCGGCCATAGACAGATACTCCCCAACAGCATGACTCATAGTTTACGCCAAGTAAATATTCACGTGCGACACTATTGTCCAGGTCAAATTGCGCATGGCCGACTAGACGCCAGTTATTGGCAATTGGCTGGATAAATGAGCCAACCACCTGATCATAACTTTCCTGGCGGTTTGGAATATCTTTACGATAGAAATAGCCTACGTTATATAGATTGCCCTGATCGCCCGTATAATAAACCTGTACATCACGCTGGGCATTGGAGCCATTCGACATCCAGCTAGAATTTAGGTTGACATGCACGTTTTGGTTTAACTGACTTCTAAGCTGAATAACTGGACCAGTATGGCTTTCACGATCAAATTTATCTGCTTCACGATCTAATGTGACACGGCGATCTTCAAAGAAGAAACTTTGTCCCACACTGGCGCGTAATCGCTCTAAACCTTCTTCATTAAATAAACTGTAACTAAGACCTAAAGAAGCGAAGTTATTGTCTTCTAAGCGGTCATTACCATAGAAGCGGCGTGCACTAAATAATTGGTCATAATTAATTGAGGCTACGACAGAGTCAAAGTTTGGCTGATTGCGCTGATTTTCATATGGTGAATAAGCGTAAAACAGGCGAGGCGTCAAGGTCTGTAAATAGCGACCATCTTTTTCAAAAATTAAACCGGTGTCCAGCGTAAATTGTGGCACTACGATAGAATGATTTTCACTTGATGAGCTGGTTTGATTATTATTAATACGATCAATAGTATCTTGATCATAGAAAGTATTGATATTGCGTAATGTCGCCTGAGGAATGAAGAATGACCAAGGGGTAAAGTGATTATAGCGTACCGAGAAATCATTATAGATGCGTGTACCACTTGGTTGATAGATGGCTTCATCACCGGTATCAATATTTTCAGTATTTCTGATGTCTTTCTGGAAATAAGCCGTATCGTTATTAAATTCGTATTGTAAACCCAGTGGGTTACCGGTCTTATAATTCACCAAAAGCTGCGGCAAACGCGCATAAGGACGGTCTTCATCCAGAACGGTAGGATCAAGCGTCTGGAAATCTTCAACTTTAAATTGAGCTTTTAAGCCGGGGATACCATTTTTATAATTAACTTCCCAAGCACGGCGCAAGTTCAGGTCTGTTTTTGAATCTGGGTTATTATCCAGATCGGCAAAAAAGTCCTTGTCTGATGCGTAATTATATTCAAGATTTGTTGAGAACTGATCGTTGATTTGCCAGTTATGCAGGAAGTGCAGGTCTTTACGGTCTTTATTGCTATAACTTTCATCAGATGGCAGGTAGCCACCCCAAATCCGGCCTTCACCATAGTTTTCTGTTAGATAACGAAACTCGCCATCCAGCATCGCACCACGGTCACTAATATAACGTGGCGTAATAGTCGCATCATATTGTGGTGCCAGGTTAAGATAAACCGGCATACCCAATTCCAGACCCCCATCATTGGTAAATCCGAAAGTTGGCGTCAGAATCCCTGTGGTACGGCGATCATCGATTGGGAAGTTAAAATAAGGAACAGCCAGTACCGGAACATCTTTCACATAGAGCTTGGTATTACGGGTTTCACCACGACCGGTTTCCTGATTCAGCTTGATTTGATCTGCCTGAATTTTCCAGGTCGGCTTTTGTTCAGGTGGACAGGTGGAATAGGTGGCATTTTCCAGTTCAAGCGTATCGTCAGAGGTTTTGGCAATCTTTTCAGCACGACCATGCGCATGCTGTTCTTCGGCAATGAAGAAACTGTTGTTTAAGTCACCTTGCTGGGTTTTCAGGTTGTAATTGATATCATCGCTTTGCGAAATCAAGCCGCCTTGGGCCAATTGGACTTGACCTTCTGCCTTAGCATAGGTTTGAGTCTGATCAATCGTCACGCGTTCCGCACGAATCTGACGACCTTCCTGATCAATGACCACATTGCCTTCTAAGTAGGAATCACCGGCCGGATTATAATGACCATAGTCTGCAGTAATGGTTGAAGTTGCCTGTTCAGGGTCAATCGTTGGTGCATCAGGTGCAATTGGAGTGACCCAGGCGCCTTCACAATAGACTGAACTGAGGTATTTACCTTGACGCTGCTGTGCTTCTGGTGAAGATTTATCCACATAATATTGTGAGAAGAATGCTTCACCGGGATAGGTCTCATTAATGCGCTGTTTGAGTTGTTCCGCATTTACATTGGATGAGTCATTTGATGCAGCATAGCTTGAGACCGAGCTACTACATAAAAGGGTTAAGATCGCAGTCGCTAGAGGGTTTATTTTAAAGTGATGCTTCATTTGTCTCATTAACCAATCATGCTTTTATCGCAATTAATTATTGTCGCATCATAGAGAAAAAGTTGATAAGTAGCTACACTTAGCACTTTAAAAACTCAGCCTGTACTAGAATTTATTGCAAATGAATACTCAACGCGAACAATTGATACAATCTTGGATTGCTTCTGTACTCGGTTCAGATCAATTTGAAACACATTTTTTAGCAGGCGATGCAAGTTTTCGTCGTTATGCACGAATCAAACTGAATAATAAAACATTTATGCTCATGGATGCACCACCAGAAAAAGAAGATTGTGTGCCTTTTGTGACGATTGATGAATTTTTTGATGCCCATGACGTACGTGTTCCACACATCGTGGCCAAAGACCTGGAAAATGGTTTTTTGCTGCTCGAAGATTTTGGTGATGTGCTGTTATCAAATCTGCTGAATGATCAGACGGTTGATGCCTATTATGAGCAAAGTTTTAAACAGCTGATTCAGCTGCAGTCCATTCCTGGAGAAGGTCAGTTTCCTGCTTATTCTTATGAGAAGCTTATTTCTGAAATGGAGTTGCTGACTGACTGGATGCTGCCTGCTTTAAAAATCCAGCCTACTGAAACGGAATCTGCTTTGATCAAGCGCACATTTGCGATACTGGCGAATGCTGCTTTGGCACAACCACAAGTCATTGTGCATCGTGACTTCCATAGCCGTAACCTGATGAAAATTGAAAATGAAACCGAACTGGGTGTGATTGATTTTCAGGATGCAGTGATTGGTGCTGATACCTATGACCTGATCTCTATTACCCGTGATGCCTATGTGCAGTGGAATGCAGATCGCGTGTATCGCTGGTTTAAAGTGTTCTATGACCTGTTACCAGCAGCGGCAAAACAGGACCGTGATTTCGAACAGTTTAAAAAAGATGCGGATATGATGGCGATTCAGCGTCATATCAAGATTTTAGGTATTTTCGTACGTCTATTTGAGCGAGATGGGAAATCTGGCTATCTAAAAGACCTGCCACGTGTGATGTGGTATCTGCTCGAAGAAACCAAAGACTATCCAGAATTACAGCCATTTATGCGGTTTATTCATGAAAAAGTGATGCCAGCTTTTGAAGCAAAATATGGTTCATACGAGGTAGCGGCCTAAATGAAAGCGATGATTCTCGCGGCTGGCTTGGGCAACCGCATGCGTCCTTTAACTTTGTATACGCCAAAACCTTTGCTGGAAGTGGGCGGCAAACCATTAATTGTCTGGCATATTGAAAAACTAGCCGCGATGGGCGTGAATGAAATTGTCATCAATACGGCTTGGTTGGGTGAAAAACTGGCTCAGGCCTTGGGTGACGGTTCACAGTTCGGTATCAAGATTTTATGGTCACATGAAGGTGAAGGGCTGGAAACAGCCGGTGGCATTATTAATGCTTTACCACTCCTGGGTGATGAGCCTTTTATTCTGGTCAATGGTGATGTCTGGACAACCATGGACTTTGCACCTTTATTGAATGTTGAGCTGGGTGAAAATCTGGCACATCTGGTTTTGGTACAAAACCCGGAGCAGCACCCTAACGGTGATTTTACACTTGCAGACGGCAAGGCTTATACCTTTGACCAGCAGCTGGCGGGTGAAAACCTGACTTTTAGTGGTGTATCAGTGATTCATCCGAAAATGTTTGAAGGCTTAGAGGCTGGAAAACGTCCTTTAGCACCACTATTAAAAGCAGCAATGCTGGAAAAAAAGATTGCTGCTTCTAAATTGACAGGTATTTGGATGGATGTGGGAACACCTGAGCGTTTGAATGCATTGGATTTAATGATCCGAGAAGGGAAGTCTGCTTAAGTGAATATTCACTAGGCACTCCCTACTGTGCCAATATAGAGAAAACGGTATACTTCCACTTAACTTTTTCGAGCATTGATTGTTTATGCACACGTTTTTTCAAGAACTAAAGCAGGGTAGCCAGGCTTTAGGTTTAGAGCTGTCTGATGAAGCTTTAAATTTATTACTCAAGTATCAGGACGCTTTGGTGCTGTGGAATAAAGCATACAATTTGACTGCAATTCGTGATCCTAAGGAAATGCTAGTTAAGCATCTGCTTGACAGTTTGAGTATTCTAAAGGATTTGCCTGCAGGTCGTTTGCTCGACATCGGGACTGGTGGTGGTATGCCGGGCATGATCATTGCTTTATGTCAGCCTGAGCGTGAATGTGTACTACTGGATTCAAACGGTAAAAAAATTCGTTTCCTGAAGCAGTTTATTGCAGACCTAAAATTAAAAAATGTCATTGCAGTACAAACCCGTGTGGAAAATGAAGACAGTATCAATGAGCTGGGTCAGTTTGATGTGATTACCAGTCGTGCATTTGCTTCATTGACAGATTTTGTGAATGCATCTAAACCGTATATGCATGAGCAGAGTATTATTGCTTCCATGAAAGGTTTGATTCCTGAAGAGGAAGTGGCAGCGTTAAAAGATGAATTTAGCTGTCAGATTATTGAACTGAAGGTTCCGCGCTTGGACGAACAACGTCATTTACTTCTATTAAAACGTATTTAAAATTTTTGAAGGATCGGGGTCAACATGGCACAAATTATTGCGATTGCCAACCAGAAAGGTGGTGTCGGTAAAACCACAACCGCAGTAAATTTGGCGGCATCTCTCGCTGTGTTAAAAAAACGCGTTTTGCTTGTGGATATGGATTCTCAAGGTAACGCGACCATGGGGTCGGGGATTCAGAAAAATGACCTGCTGTATTCAGTGACTGATGTATTGCTAGGTGAAGTGCCGATTGAAACTGCGATTACTAAAGCTGAAGTCGGATATAAGGTTTTAGGGGCAAACCGTGATCTGGCTGGTGTGGAGCTGGCGATTGCCGAGCAAAAAGGCCGTGAATTCATTTTGCGTGAAGCTTTGCAGGAAATTGAATCCTCATTCGACTATATCATTGTTGATTGTGCACCAAGCTTAAGCTTGATCACCGTGAATGCATTGGCAGCGGTGGATGGTGTCATCATCCCGATGCAATGCGAATATTATGCATTGGAAGGTCTGGCTGATCTGACACAAACCATTGACCGCATTCAGCAGGCACTTAATCCAGACCTACAGATCGTGGGTGTATTGCGTACCATGTATGATGCTCGAAATGCCTTGACCCGTGATGTCTCGGAAGAGTTGGAACAATATTTTGGTAAAAAACTTTATGAAACCGTGATTCCACGTAATATCCGTCTGGCTGAAGCGCCGGCACATGGTCTACCAGTGATTTATTTTGAAAAAAGTTCAAAGGGTGCAGTTGCTTACTTAAATCTGGCAGCTGAAGTATTAAAGAAAAGCAAAGTGAAAAAAGGAAGTAAAGCATGACCGTCAAGAAACGTGGACTCGCCAAAGGTCGTGGTTTAGATGCCTTGCTAGGATCAATTCAAAAAGAAAAATTACAACTCGAAGCACAAGGTCTTGATCATGGTCAGTTGAAACAGATTGATGTCAATCTGCTGAAACGTGGTGAATATCAGCCACGTCGCTATATCAATGAGCAGGATCTGCAGGAACTGGCAGCATCGATTGAAAAGCATGGTATCATGCAACCGATCGTGATCCGTCCGGTCGATGATGAACGCTATCCATACGAGATTATTGCGGGTGAGCGTCGTTGGCGTGCGGCACAACTGGCAGGCCTGACTGAAGTTCCTGCGATTGTGCGTGAGCTGAATGATCAGGTCGCAATTGCATTAGCTTTAATCGAAAACATTCAGCGCCAGGACCTGAACCCGATTGATCAGGCGATGGCTTTGCAGCGTTTCCATGACGAGTTTGGTTTAAGCCATCAGGAAATTGCCGATACTGTCGGTAAGGCGCGTACCACAGTGAGCAATCTGCTGCGTCTGCTAACTCTGGCTGAAGAAGTAAAAGACTTTATGCAGCAGGGCTTGCTGGATATGGGACATGCACGTGCCATCCTGACTTTGAAGGCTAAAGATCAGCTTAAAGTTGCTGAGATGGTCATTGAAAAAAGCCTGTCAGTACGCCAAACCGAACAGTTGGTACGCGACTACAATGCACCAAAAACAGAAAAACCAAAAGCAGCGATTGCGCCAGACATTCAGCAGTTGACTCAGCGTCTGTCTGAGCGCTTTAGTGCGGATGTTAAAATTGACTACAACAAGCAAGGAAAAGGCAAGCTGGTCATTAGCTATCATTCTTTAGAAGAGCTGGACGGGATTCTTTCGATCCTAGGCGATGAATAATTAATTTAAAATTTGTTTTTATTGGGGAATAAATCAGATGTGGGAATTGGTTAAAGCAGGCGGCTGGTTGATGCTGCCGCTAGTATTGTGTTCGATATTTATGCTGGCGATCTCGGTTGAGCGCTTCATTCGTTTAAAAAAGAGTCTGGTACTGCCCAACTCACTTCTGATAGGTCCTGCACAAAATGCAGACCAAGCCATGCAAAAGCTGCAACAGAGTTCAGCTTTGAAAAACAGTACTTTGGGTCGTGTATTTACTGCTGGTTTTGGAGCGCGTCACCAGTCTGAGCAATATGCTCGTGCTCAGATGGAAGTGATAGCTTCACAGGAAATTGGCTATCTGGAAAAAAATATTAATTTTCTGGGTACTTTGAGCGCAGTAGCGCCTTTACTTGGTTTGTTGGGTACAGTCATTGGGATTATCGAATCATTTTTAATGATTGATGTCGGTACTAATAGTGACCCGGTGTTAATGATGCCGGGTATTTCCAAAGCACTGATCACAACAGCAGCGGGTATGTTGATTGCTATTCCTGCTTTATTTGCACATCGTTATTTCCAGCGTCTGGTTCAGGAATATGTGGCGGAACTTGAACAGCAGGCAACCTTATTTCATGCCAACCTGTTCTATTTGAATGCTTCAGATGATGTAGAAGAACGCATCAAGAAAGCAAGCTAGGAGCAGGGGCATGAAATTTAAACGTAACCAGGTGGAAGATGTACATATCAATCTGACGCCCATGATTGATTGCCTGCTATTTATTTTGGTCTTTCTGTTGCTTTCAACCACGTTTAACCAGATGAGCCGGATGAACCTGACGCTTCCAGATGCGCAAGGTGTGCCGCCCAAGAATTTTGACCAGAAAATTGAAGTGATTGTGGATGCCAATGGTCACTATGCCGTGAATGGTCAGTCTATTGCCAGTAAAGATGCAGCAGATTTAAATACGGCAATTAAACAGATTTCGAATGAACGTCGTGATTTAATGTTTGTCATTGCCGCTGATGCAAAAGCGACACATCAGGATGTTATTCGTGTCATGGACGTTGCAGGGCAACTTGGCTTTGTTAATGTCAACATCAGTACGAAAGTACCAACTCGAGGTTATTAGTGAAGCACGATTTTAAGGTCTATCTTCGCCTTTTAAACTATTTAAAACCATTTTGGGGCACAGCCTTAATTGTCCTGCTTGGTTTCTCTATGAATGCGGCGACAGAAGTTTCTGTAGCCAAATTACTGGAATATATCATTGAGGCGATACAAAACAGAGACCAGGGTTTCACCTTACTTTTCCCATTCTTAGTGGTAGTACTGATGTTCTTCCGGGGCTTAGGCCTATTCCTCGGTGGGTATTATACGGCGGTCATCTCCCGTAATCTGGTATTTAATATTCGTCAGGAAGTCTTTGCCAAAATATTGCGTTTGCCTGCGCAATATTTTCTGGACAATACCAGCGGTCATATTACGGCCAAAATTATGTATAACGTTGAGCAGCTCACCGCAGCCTCAACTGAAGCACTTAGAACGATCATTCAGCAAGGTCTGATCACAATTGCCTTATTGGGATATCTTTTATATACCAACTGGCGTTTAACCATGTGTATTCTGATCTTTGGACCTGTGATTGGTTTTGTGATCAGTAAAGCCTCAAAACGGATGCGCAAGCTATCACAACAGGTTCAGGACACCATGGGTGATGTGAACCATGTGGTTCAGGAAACTGTAAATGCCAATCTGATTGTCAAAGGTTTTGGTGGTCAGATTTATGAGCAGGAACGCTTTAAACAGAATTCTTTGGAAAATCTACGCCGTGGCTTAAAGATGGTGGCAGTGCAGCAGCTGAACAGTCCAGTGGTACAGCTGATCATGTCAGTTTCACTCAGTATCGTGATGTATATTGCGTTGCGCCCACAAATTCTGGGAGATACTACTGCGGGTGAATTTGTTGCTTATATTACAGCTGCAGGCATGTTGGCACGCCCAATCAAGACATTAACTGATGTGAATGAAAAAATTCAGCGTGGTATGGCGGCCGCACATTCTGTGTTTGAATTGCTAGATATGCCTGAAGAGCATAATACTGGCAAACTCAATGATGCCTTAAAAGGCAATATTCAATTTAAAGATGTCAATCTGGTTTATGGCGATGGTCACCATGCGATTCATGACTTTAACCTGGAAGTGAGAGCGGGCGAGACTGTCGCATTGGTTGGACGTTCAGGAGCAGGCAAAACCTCTCTAGTGAATCTGTTGGTACGTTATCAGGAAGCTACATCCGGGCAAATTTTGCTGGATCAAAAACCGATTACTGATTATGAATTGACTGCTTTACGTACCCAGATCGCGATGGTAAACCAGCAGGTAGTGCTGTTTAACCGTACTGTTCGTGAAAATATTGCTTATGGCCAGCTAGAAAATGCGAGTGATGAAGAAATCATTGCAGCGGCAAAAGCAGCTTATGCCCATGATTTTATTATGGCCTTGCCACAAGGTTATGATACGCCACTGGGTGCTCAAGGTCTGAATCTGTCAGGTGGTCAGCGTCAGCGTATTGCCATCGCCCGTGCCATTTTGAAAAATGCACCGATTCTGATTCTGGATGAAGCGACCAGTGCGCTGGATAATGAGTCAGAATACTTTATTCAGCGTGCCTTTGATCAGGCGATGCAAGATCGGACTACGATTGTGATTGCGCACCGTCTATCAACAATTGAAAATGCCGATCGCATTGTCGTGATGGATCAAGGTCGTATTATAGAGCAGGGCAATCATGCTGAGCTGATTGCACGCCAAGGTGCTTATTATCAGCTGCACCAACGTAATTTCGAGGAACATTAAGTCATGGCTTTGGCACAGATCATTCAGGATGCTTGGAATACACAGGCAAAGTGGCTGGTTGTGCTGCGTCCTTTGTCATGGCTTTACCGTTTGGGCTTTGTCTGCAATCACTGGCTTTACCGTAAAGGGATCAAGAAAAGTTATACCGCACCTATTCCAGTAATGGTGATTGGAAATATTACCGTAGGTGGGAGTGGTAAAACACCTTTACTGATTCATCTGGTGGATTACCTTAATGAAAAAGGCTTACGGATTGGTGTGATCAGCCGAGGTTATGGTGGTAAAGGTCCTTTTCCTGCTTATGTCGATTTAAATACCTTGCCTGAAGTGGTAGGGGATGAACCAGCCTTAATTGTCCAAGCGACTGGTGTGCCGATGGCTGTGGGGCCAAATCGCCAGAAGAGCATTGAGCTTCTGCTAGAAAAGCATGCACTGGATTTAATTATTTGTGATGACGGTTTGCAGCACTGGGCTTTAAATCGGCAGATTGAATGGATTGTGCTGGATAATAACCGAGGCTTGGGTAACCAGAAACTTTTACCTGAAGGTTATCTGCGTGAACCCGTTACCCGGTTGGAAAAAGGTACCGTGATTGAACATGCAGCAAATCCAGTTTCGCCTTTGCATATGCATCTTGCAGCCTCTCAGCCCTATCTATTAAATCAGGATGTCATCAAAAGCTTTGATCCAACTGCGGCTTTTTATGCAGTAGTCGGCATCGGTTTTCCGCAGCGTTTTTATCAAACGCTAGAACATCTGGGGCTGCAGCAATTTCAGTGTCACGAATTTCCAGACCATCATGATTATGAAATTGAAGATCTGCAATTCGATGACAATAGTCCGATTATTACTACTGAAAAAGATGCAGTTAAAATTATGGCATTACTTAAACAGTATCCAGATTATCAGCGCGATATCTGGGTGGTGCCGGTCGATGCAGTCTTGTCACCTGCCTGTTATGCAATTTTGCAGCAGCAATTAGAGCAACAGGGTATTTCTATTTCCTAAGGTTTATTTACGATGAAACATATAGTTATTCCTGCACGCTTCTCCAGTTCACGTTTGCCGGGTAAACCTTTGCTGGAAATCCATGGTCGTCCAATGATTCTGCGTGTCGTGGATCAGGCTAAAAAAGTACAAGGCTTTGATGACCTGTGTGTGGCGACAGATGATGAGCGTATTGCTGAAGTCTGCCGTACTGAAGGCGTTGATGTGGTCCTGACTTCAGCAGATCATCCATCAGGTACGGATCGTCTAAGTGAAGTAGCTCGAATCAAGGGCTGGGCGAGTGATGACATTATCGTGAATGTACAGGGTGATGAACCTTTATTGCCAGCCCAGTTAGTTAAACAGGTCGCGCAACTCTTAGAAGATCAGCCAGCTTGCTCAATGTCGACTCTATGTGAGCCAATTCATCATTTAGAGGAATTTAAGCGTGACGGTATCGTTAAGGTTGTGATGTCTAAGCACAATCAGGCATTGTATTTTAGTCGTGCTACGATTCCTTATGACCGTGATGGTGCAAAGCTGACTGAACAAAAACTGCATGATCGGGCTTATCGTCATTTGGGTTTATATGCTTACCGAGTAAAACTGCTACAGGAATATGTAACCTGGGAAATAGGTGTGCTGGAAAAACTGGAATCTTTAGAACAGTTACGTGTACTGGAAAATGGTCACCGTATTGCCATTGCTGTGGCAGAAGCCAATTTACCGCCAGGTGTCGATACGCAGGAAGATCTGGACCGCTTGAACCAGATGGATCCATCTTCTTTTGCTTAATTTGAGAATTCTCCATGCCGCTTGATGTCAATGCACAGATTTATCCATGGCAGCAACAGGTTTGGGATACGCTAACCGGGCGTTTTCCTAAGCTTGGGCATGGTTTATTGTTCTATGGAAAAAAAGGCTGTGGTAAAGAAGCCTTTGCCCAACAGTTTCTAGCCTGGGTTTTATGCCTAAATCGTCAGCCTGATGGCCCATGCGGTGAGTGTGGTAGTTGTCAGTGGCTGAAAGCGGATACCCATCCGAATTACGTCTATATCAGTACTGATGAAGATAATAAAAAACAGAATGCCAAAATTAAAATTGAAAAAATCCGTGATCTTCTGCCTTTTGTACAGCAGACCGTGGATGGCTGGCGCGTCATTGTCATTGAACCCGCTGAAGCATTAAATATTGCCTCTTCTAATGCCTTGCTGAAAACTCTGGAAGAACCGGGTGAAAATATTGTCATCATTTTACTTGCGGATCATTATCTGAAATTGCCTGCAACTATTCGCAGCCGTTTACAGCATTTTGCTTTGGACCGGATTTCATCAGTGCAATTCAGTGAATATGTAGAAGTGCAATTACCTGAAGCAGGTTCGAGCCAGCAGCAGTTATTGATGAATTTATCCAATCAGATGCCTTTGCAAGCGGTTGAGGTTGCACAAAGTTCATGGCTGCCACTACGTCAGGAATTCATAGAAGACTGGAAAAAACTGGCTATTCAAAAAAATATGCCCATGGCAATTGCGACTAAATGGAATAAAAGCCTGAGTTTTGGTGAATTTGGTCAAATGTTTGAATACTTGTTGTCCGATTTAATTTGTGTCAAGCTAAATCAGGCCGTAAAAAACATTGATCTGGACTTTAATGTATTGGCCGAACAATATTCATTGGAAACACTTTTTGAAATTTATGAGGATTTTCAGCGAGCCAAACAATATCTTGAGCAGAACGTACAAAGTAATCTGGTGCTCGATGAATTGTGTATCAAGCTGATGAATCTTTAGCTTAAGGGGAAAACAAGATGCAACCACGTATGGGCGGTATTATTCAGGCCAATATTCCGGATATTGAAACGTTATTTGCCAGTTATATGCCATATGTTGTAGGTGGTGGACTTTTTATTCCTTCCAAGCAACCAGTCAAGCTGGGTGAAGAAGTATTTGTTTTGACGACTTTACCTGAACAGACGCAGAAAATTCCATTAACCGGAAAAGTAATCTGGATATCTCAAAAGCAGAATGGCATCAAGCCACAAGGTTTTGGGATTCAGCTCACCGGTGAAAAAGGCGTTTTCTTCAAAAATGAAGCAGATCGTCTGGTTGCAGGTCTTAAATCTGATGGACGTAAAAGTTACACTATGTAGTTAATTTACCTTCGGTAGGAACTCATTGTGTTTGTAGATACTCATTGTCATTTAACACTGCTCGATTTAACACCTTATAATGGTGATCTGGATCAGGCGCTTGTTCAGGCCCGTGAAGCAGGCGTATCCAAGTTTATGAGTATCTCGGTGGATCTGGATGATCATATCGAGCTGGCTAAAATCGCGGCCCGTCATCCTGATGTCGGTTATACCGTCGGTGTACATCCTTGCGAAGATGTCGCGACAATGGCACGTGCGACTACTGAATATCTGGTTGAACTGGCACAGCCAGAAAAAGTCTGGGCGTTGGGTGAAACAGGACTCGATTATTATCACAGTACTGATTTTATTGCCGAGCAGAAAGACTGTTTTGCACGCCATATCCATGCCTCACAAATCGTGAAAAAACCTGTCGTCGTGCATACCCGTTCTGCCAAGCATGACACGGTTGATATTATTCGTGCAGAGAAATCTACCCATGGCATTTTGCACTGTTTTACCGAAGACTGGGAAACCGCTAAAGCTGTTTTAGACTGCGGTTACTATGTGTCTTTCTCCGGTATTGTTTCTTTTAAAAATGCCCAGGATTTGCGTGACGTTGCCAAACAGGTTCCACTTGATCGTGTTTTAATCGAAACGGATAGTCCTTACCTTGCTCCAATGCCATATCGTGGCAAATCTAATGAACCAAAATACGTTCCTTATGTAGCCAAAGCCCTTTGCGATGTATATGATAAGTCGCTAGAAGAAATGGCTTATATCACAAAGCAGAACTTTGAGAATCTTCTGAATTCGAAGTAAATAAAGTTAGATAAGAGTACAAGAGAGTTATAGGGTGAAGATGGATCGTCAGGCTCAGTTTCGAGCAAGAGAAACCTTGATTTTTCAAGTCGCAGAACAATTACTGCTAGAAAATGGTGAAGCCGGGATGACCCTGGATGCACTGGCAGCAGAACTGGATCTGGCCAAAGGCACTCTTTACAAGCATTTTCAGAGTAAAGATGAATTGTACATGCTGCTGATTATCCGTAATGAGCGCATGTTGCTGGAAATGATTCAGGATAGTGACAAGGCTTTTCCTGAACATCTGGCTTTCTTTATGTTGCACCATCTGCATCACCCTGAACGTACTGTCCTTTTTCATCAGATTGAAGAACGTCTTTCTACAACAGGTGTTGGAATTCAGCACCTGTTTAGCGAACTTTATCAGGTTCGAAAACAGCGCTTACGTCTGATTATCCGTATGACTGAAAGCTATCTGGCTTCGATCAATAGCAACATGTCGGTGCGTGATTATCTGGCCTCAATCTGGTCATTGACCCATGGTGCAGCTGCTATTCTTAACTCCAGTTTCTACCAGCGCTATCTTGGTTCACGCGATACCTTGCGCGTTGCCCTTATTGATCAAGCTTTAGCTTTACCGAAACAGGTCCATCCTGCCGAGCAGTTCGCCTAAGAGTTGCCTATGATCAGATCACATCATGCCTCCATTCGTGGATTCACTCTAATCGAAGTGATGGTGGTGATTGTGATTATGAGTATTATGGCATCACTAGTTGTATTGAATATTGGTGGGGTAGATCAGCGCAAGGCAATGCAGGCGCGGGAAGTCCTGTTACTGGATTTGCAGCGGATCTTGCGGGAAGCTAATGATCAATCCCGTATTCTTGCGCTTGATGTTCAGGCTGTCACTGATGTTTCACCATTTCGCTACGGGGTCGTGGAATATCGTTCACCTAATCAGGCAGAATCAACTTTAAATCAGCAGAAATGGCAAAATTATGCGGAGTTTAATCTGCGCAGTTTACCGGAGCAGGTCTCTTTCCGGATTCAGCCTTTAGAGCAGCGTTATAATAATGCCCAAAATCGGGATCTCACTGAAGCCAATGCACCCCAGCTGATCTGGTTGGGTAATGGTGAAGTTAAACCGGTCAGAATCCAGTTCTATCTGGAAGATCGTGAAGTGGGCAATCCGATTGAAATTGATCACTTGGGTAAAGTCCATGAAAGCTAGGGTTTTCAAGCAGAGTGCCGGAGCTGATGTAATCAAGCCATTTAAGTCAAATGCTGATCGTGCGCACTCCGAGTATAGCTCTTCGTCTTGCGCAGCGATGAAACAGCATTTCACTCATCGCGGCTCCTCAAGCATAGCTTTTGGACTTTCTTGCGCGACAATGCCGCTCAGGTCGAGGATTACTCGACTTAAGCGTGCCTCAGGATTTACCTTGCTGGAAGTGATGGTGGCGCTGGCGATCTTTGCCACAGCAGCCATGACCCTGACTAAAGTTGCCATGCAATATACCCAATCGACTTCGAATGCCATTTTGAGAACCCAAGCCCAGTTTGTTGCCTTGAATGAAGCGGCACTGATGGAAATCAATCAGCAGTGGCTCACTGGTACTGAATCTAAACAACTCACCCAGCAGGGCGAAACCTGGCAAATTGATAAGCGCAGTGAGCCTACTGTAAGTCCTAATGTACAACGTATTGAATTACAGGTGAGTCTGGTCAACACTGAAACTGGTCAGGCAGAAAATGGAATTAGCAGCTTGATGTTCTTTAATCACCGGATGAATGAAGCGCCATGAAGTCAAAGGGATTTACGCTGGTCGAACTACTGGTTGCTATTGCTATTTTCGCCGTACTGTCTGCTCTAGGCTGGAAAGTATTTGATTATATTATACAAACCAAAGACCGTAATGCGGTGCATGAACAGCGCTTAAGTCAGTTGCAAGATACTTATCAGCAGATCTTGCGTGATACGGTACAGGCGGTGCCTTTAACGGCCAATATTAATGGTGATATTCAGCCGGCACTGGTTTTGCAAAACGGGCGTTTTAACTTTAGTAAGACTGGAGTTACCGATCCTTTGGAAGAGGGGACTTCTCCAGATGAACGGGTTGAATATCAGTACCGGGCAGATGAACAAAAACTATATCGCTTGAAATACCGAAATTTAAACCAGACCGGTCGTGATCAACCTGAATCCAGTGTGTTGTTGTCCGATGTTGAGCAGTTTCAGATCGTAGTGCTTAATCCGAACGAATTGATCCAATGGCCAGACTCATCTTTTGATTTAAATCAGGTTGAGCAAAAACAACGTCTGCCTAAAGGCATTAAAATCAACTTAATGGTTAATGGGGTCAGTTATGAGTGGATTTTCAGTTTATTGAATACAGATTTCCTGCTTGAAGCCCAAAAGTTAACCTGACAAAGAATAATAAAATGCAGAAGAACAAAGCAATGATGATCAAACAGCAGAAGGGGATTGCTCTGATTACCATTCTAGTGATGGTGGCTCTTGCAACTATTTTGGCTGCGACTATTGCTAAACGTCAGGCTGCAACTGCTGAAAGTACCGCTTATTTAATGCGACAAAACCAGTCTTTGATGTATGCCAAAAGTGCTGAAGCGTTTTTTTCTGAATTGCTGGTCGATGACGCCGAGAATGCAGCAGAAGTTGATCATTTAAATGAAACCTGGGCGCAGCCGATGCCGGCTTTTCCGGTTGAAGATGGCTATGTCTCGGGAATATTGCAAGATGAGTCGGGTAAGTTTAATTTAAATAGCCTGATTACAGCAGAAGGCACAGTGAATGAAAATGCTAAAGCCTGGTTTGAGTTGATATTAAAACGTGCTGGTTTGCCAGAGCAGTTGAGTGAAGCCGTGATCGACTGGCAGGATGAAGATGAAATGCCGAGTGGACCAATGGGTGCAGAGTCCATTTATTATCAGGGATTGCCGAATGGTTCTCTGCCTCCGAATGCCAAATTTCATAGCGTTGAAGAGCTGAAATTGGTACGAGGCTTTGAAGAAAACAAGTACAAATTAATTGCACCTTATCTAAGTACTGCGTCTGTAGCAGATACTAAGGTCAATATTAATACCGCATCTGCATTTCTTTTGGCGAGCATGGATGAAAAGCTGGATGTGAATGCTGTGCAGCAATTGCTGGATCACCGTCAGGCGAATCTGGAATATTTTTCCAATGTGGCTGATCTCTGGACACTAGAACCCTTTGCTCAGGTGGATGCAGCCAAACATAACCTGTTTAATAACCTGCTTGGAGTGCAATCTAATCACTTTAAAGCACGTATCGAAGTGATGCTGAGTGAACGTAAACGTCAGTTTAGTAGTGATCTGGTGCGGCAGGACAAGAAGGTTTATGTTGCCTATCGAAGCATGGCGCCTTTTTAAAATATCATCATTTTAGAATGCTCTCATTTCTTGAATTTAATTCGCGTAGCCTTAATCCCTTTTCCCTATCATGATGAACTGCAAAATTAATCCTCATAGGTTTACTTTTGCTTTATAATTGAAATTAATTCACCTATTTTTTGACGACATTACGGCATATGTTAATTCGTAAGTTATTTAAGTTTGAAAATGCTCATATTGTGCGTAACTGCACCTCGGATCGGTGTAAACGTTCGATCCACGGTCACAGTTATAAAGTTGAGTTATTGCTGAAAGCGTCGAAGTTGGATCATGGCCAGATGGTATATGATTTTGGTCTGCTCAAAGGGGTGATTAAGGATTTCTTTGATTCTTTTGACCATGCGATCTGCTTCTGGCAAAAAGATGATCCTGAATATATTCAGGCATGTAAAAACTTTAGTGCACGCTGGGTATCTTTGCCAGTTTCACCGTCTGCAGAACAGTTTTCACGTATTTTCTTCTTCTTGGCTCAGCAGGTATTGGCATCCACCATTACTCAGAATGGTGAAGGGGATGTTGAAGTTTACTCTGTGATTGTCCATGAAACTGATACGGGCTATGCGCAAAGCTTCCTGGAAGATATCCAGAATGAACAGATGGGTTCACTTAGCCTGGAACAGATTGAATTCTCGGAGCAGGTCCGGGCAGAATGGACAGATTCAGAGATGTTTACGAAACTGAAACAGGGTCTTCCATTTCATAACCCGGCTGTGGATCTGCAAGTCCAGCCTTAAAAATTCAAATATAAACGCAGACTGACATAGATTTAGGATTGAAGCATGTCTTTAAATGAACAGCAAATTGCGAAACTGAATAAAGTTCAGTTAGATGACAGCTGGAAATATGGACTCAGTGAGTTTTTACTGAGCCCGAAAATGGATGCGTTAAAAACATTTTTAATTGAAGAAAAAAAAGCAGACAAGGTGATTTATCCACCGAATCACCTGATTTTTAATGCTTTGAATACAACGCCATTAGACCGGGTCAAAGTGGTCATCATTGGTCAGGACCCTTATCATGGCCCGAATCAGGCGCATGGTTTAAGCTTCTCGGTGCAAAAAGGGGTTGCATTACCTCCATCTTTACGTAATATTTTTCATGAGTTACATAATGATTTAGGCGTAAAAATCCCTAAACATGGTGATTTAACTCATTGGGCGGAACAGGGTGTACTTCTGCTCAACGCTGTACTGACTGTAGAGGCAGCACAGCCAACTTCACATCAGAAACGTGGCTGGGAAGAATTCACAGATCACGTCATTGATGTATTGAATGAACAACGTGAACATATCGTTTTTATTCTTTGGGGCGCATACGCACAGCGTAAAGGACAGCGCATTGATCAAAATAAACACCTGGTCTTAAAGGCAGCACATCCTTCGCCTTTGTCAGCAAACCGGGGTGGTTTTTTTGGTTGTAAAGTTTTTTCGAAAACGAATAATTATCTCAAACAACATGGCATTGAGCCTATAGATTGGCAGCTGGACGCATGACTTATTCTCCTGTAACTACACCTTACCATCCGGACCTGATTGTTGAACAAGCCAATAATGGCTGGCGCATTGTTCGCCTGAATCGTCCAAAATCATTACACGCTTTAGATGAATCTCTGGTTTCAGCATTGCTAGAAGTCTTTCAGGACTTTCATACAGATGACAGCGTAAAAGCGATCTGGCTGGATTCAACTACCCCGAAAGCATTTTGTGCCGGTGGCGATGTACGTAAGCTGCGTCAGTTAGTAATTAATGATGAAGTGGCAACCGCCAATAAGTTTTTTGAACAGGAATATGCGCTAGATTTATTACTGCATAACTATGCCAAGCCGGTATTGGTGTGGGGTGAAGGTTATGTTATGGGTGGTGGTTTAGGCCTGTTTATGGCGGCTCCATTCCGTTTGGTGACGCCGTATTCACGTCTGGCCATGCCTGAGATTAATATTGGTTTATATCCAGATGTGGGTGCGACCCGCTTCCTAGCAGACCGTGGAGCGATTGGCCTGTTTACAGGTTTAACGGGTTCCATTATGACTGCTGCGGGTGCTTACGGTATTGGCTGGGCGACTCATATCTGTGATGCACAGCGTGATTCAGTATTAGATAAGGTCGTAAATATAGACTGGGAACATTATCCAGCTGGGGATTTCCGTGCGATTGATGACACCTTGAATAGCATGCACCGTCCGGTAGGCCCGGGTCCTTTGCAAAACTCACTGGATGTAATCCACAGTGTATGTCGTGGCGTAAACTTCGAGCACGATTATGAATCGATTATTGGTTTAAGTGATGCGCGCAGTGACTGGTTGCGTCAGGCCAGCGAAAACCTGCAAAAAGGTTCACCTGCAACCGCTGCTCTAAGCTGGTTATTATGGCAATGGGGTAAACAGGTTCATTCCTGGAATGAAATTTTCGAACTGGAAACCCAGATTTCAGACTGGAAAATCCGTCATCCTGACTTTGTTGAAGGCGTGCGTGCACGTCTGGTTGATAAAGACCTGTCTCCAGAATGGCAAAAAGGCAGTGATTTAAGCTTGAAAGGCATTCTGTCTCAGAATCCACCGGTAACCACTATTGAAAGCTGGAATGAGCTACTCAAACACTATGGTGTGATTTAAGTCTGAATGTCCGAAACACAATTTACCGATGAATACTGGATGCAGCTTGCTTATGAGCAGGCTGCACTTGCTGCTGAGCAGGGTGAAATTCCTGTAGGTGCTGTGATTGTCAGCCAAAATCAGGTTATTGGCCGTGGCTACAATGCGCCAATTTCTTTAAATGATCCGACTGCACATGCTGAAATCGTAGCATTACGTGAAGCCTGTCAGAGCCTAAAAAACTACCGCCTGCCTGAAGATGCTGTCCTCTATGTAACTCTGGAACCGTGCACCATGTGTGTAGGGGCATTGGTGCATTCGCGTATTTCGCGGGTCGTTTTTGGTACAACTGAGCCTAAAGCAGGTTCTTTGGTGAGTGCACGCAAGCTTTTTGAGACCGGCTACTATAATCATGTATTTCCATTTGACTCGGGCTGTATGCAGCAGCAGTGTGCTGAACAGCTCAGTGCATTTTTCAAGTTGCGTCGTGAACAAAAACGTCAGCTGAAATTGCAAGAAAAATTACTGAATGCTCATAAATAAATCGAATCTAATTCGTTAAACTTTGCTCACTTTAAAATCATTTATTTTCAGGAAAAAGAAAAATGAAAAATGCGATTCAGGTAAAAAAAGAATTCCCAGCAGCGATTGATAAGGTTTTTGAATTGCTGTCTAAACACGATGCTTATAACGTGGCTTTTGCACCAATGCAGGTGGAACGGATTAAGGATTCGGCAGACCCTGAGCGCCCAGATGGTGTGGGTTCTGTGCGTAGTATGGGTTTAGGTCCAGTCAAGCCGCTAAAAGAGCAAATTACCTTGCTAGAGCCGAACTCCCGTATTGAATACAAGATCGTAAAGAATCCTTTGATTAAACATCATTTGGGTATTATTGAATTTGAAGCATTGGACGATAACAAAAGTCTGGTGACTTATACGATAGAATTGCAGGCACGTCTTCCATTTGTCAGTAAATTAATTCTTGCACAGCTCAAGACAGGGATTAAACTAGGCCTCGCAAAACTTGCAAAATCTGTATAAATAACGGGAAAGTAATGACAGTTCAAATTATTACCATTGATGGTCCAAGTGGATCTGGCAAAGGCACACTGGCTGCAAAACTGGCAGCACACTACCATTTTCATTTACTGGATTCAGGGGCTTTGTATCGTTTATTAGGACTGTCATTGCATCACCATAATTTACTCGATGAACTGGATACTCAACTGGCTGAATGCGTACAAATTGCAACAAATTTGGATATCCAATTTTTCAGCACTGAATCAGGTGTTCAGGTATGGCTGAATGGTGAAGATGTCTCCCAAACTATCCGTACCGAACGGGTGGGTGAGTATGCTTCAAAAGTTGCTGCAATTCCTGAACTTAGAACTGCTATGGTGGCCCGTCAACATGCTTTTGCTCAAGCTCCTGGTCTAGTGGCAGATGGCCGCGATATGGCGACCAGTATCTTCCCAGATGCACAAGCTAAGATTTATTTGACAGCTTCGGCTGAATCCCGTGCGCAAAGACGTGTAAAGCAGTTGCAGGGTATGGGGCTGGATGTTAAAATAAACGACATTTTAGCTAATATCGAAGCGCGGGATAAACGAGATATGGAACGCACTGTCGCTCCGCTCAAACCTGCTGCTGATGCCTACATCATCGACAGTTCAGATTTGAATATCGATGAAGTATTTAAGCTGATGACCACGTATGTGGATCAGCAATTAGCTCAATAACCCTATTATTTCAGCAGATGCATAGCTTGATCAGTTTTATATGGACTATGTAGACGCTTAATTAAACCGGCCTTGTCTGATCCAAGACCGCTGACTTTATCGGATATATCATGACCGAATCTTTTGCAGCCCTCTTTGAAGAAAGCGAATTAAACCTCAACGTTGAAAAGGGTGCAGTCATCCAAGGCGTTGTAGTAAGCATCGACTCTGATTGGGTAACTGTTGACACTGGCCTTAAATCTGAAGGTGTTGTTGACCGTGCTGAGTTCTTAAATGAACAGCGCGAACTTGAAGTTCAAGTTGGCGACACTGTAGACGTAGTTGTTGAAGCACTTGACAATGGTATGGGTCAAACAGTTCTTTCTCGCGAAAAAGCTAAACGCGCTGAGACTTGGACTAAACTTGAAAAAATCTTTGAAGACGGCGAAATCGTTACTGGTGTTATCTCTGGTAAAGTTAAAGGCGGTTTCACTGTTGACATCGGTCCAGTTCGTGCGTTCCTTCCAGGTTCTTTAGTTGATACTCGTCCTATTCGTGATACTACTCACTTAGAAGGCAAAGAGTTAGAATTTAAAGTAATCAAACTTGACGCTAAACGTAACAACGTTGTTGTTTCACGTCGTGCTGTTATGGAAGCTGAATCTTCAGCTGACCGTGAAGCTCTTCTTGCTCAGCTTGAAGAAGGTCAAACAGTTACTGGTACTATTAAGAACCTTACTGATTACGGCGCGTTCGTTGACCTTGGCGGTATCGACGGTCTTCTTCACATCACTGACATGGCTTGGAAACGTATCAAGCACCCATCAGAAGTTGTTGAAGTGGGTCAAGAAGTTACTGTTAAAGTACTTAAATTCGACCGCGAACGTAACCGCGTATCTTTAGGCCTTAAACAATTAGGTGAAGATCCATGGTTAGCGATCATGAGCCGTTATCCTAAAGGTTCTATCGTTAAAGCTCGCGTAACTAACCTGACTGACTACGGCTGTTTCGCAGAAATCGCTGAAGGCGTTGAAGGTCTAGTACACGTTTCAGAAATGGACCACACTAACAAAAACATCCACCCATCTAAAGTTGTTCAGATCGGTGACGAAGTTGACGTTATGGTTCTTGAAGTGGACGAAGAACGTCGTCGTATTTCTCTTGGTATCAAACAAACTCGTGCTAACCCATGGGAAGAGTTTGCTAAGAACCACGATAAAGGTGAAAAAGTATCTGGTACTATCAAGTCAATCACTGACTTCGGTATCTTCATCGGATTACCAGGTGGTATCGATGGTCTAGTTCACTTGTCTGACATCTCTTGGAACGAACAAGGCGAAGAAGCTATCCGTCGTTACAAGAAAGGTGACACTGTTGAAGCAGTTATCCTGTCTGTAGATGCTGAAGGCAACCGTATCAGCCTTGGCATCAAACAATTGAACAGCGATCCGTTCAACGATTTCTTAGCTGCTAACGAACGCGGTGCGCTTGTTAAAGGTACTGTAACTGCAGTTGACGCTAAAGGCGCTACTGTTAAGTTAGCTGATGAAGTTGAAGCAACTCTTAAAGCATCTGAAATCAACCGCGACCGCGTTGAAGATGCGACTAAATTCCTTGAAGTTGGTCAAGAAGTTGAAGCTAAGATCATTAATGTAGATCGTAAATCTCGCTCTATCAACTTGTCTATCAAAGCGAAAGACGAAGCTGAAGAGAAAGAAGCTGTTGCAAATCTGAAAACAGCTGCTGCTGGTCAAGACAATGGTCCTAAAACTATTGGTGACTTGATCAAAGCGCAAATGAATCACTAAGAGTAGATGGTGAATTGTATTGTTAATGTAAATTAAGTAATACTTTTTACACAAATACTATAAACGGTAGCGTAGTATTTAATTATTGCGCTACCGTTTTGTATTTAAACAGGTTATTATCGGAAAATAGATCCCGAGTAGCTTGATAATTAAAGAGGTCGCAGATGACTACTGAAGCACTTAATAAGTCTGACTTAATAGAGCGCATCGCGCTAAAGAATCCGCATTTGGCTGAACCTTTAGTGGAAGAAGCAGTTAAAATTATGATTGATCAAATGATTGAAGCTTTATCATCTGATAACCGTATTGAGATTCGCGGGTTTGGCAGCTTTGCATTACATCATCGTGAGCCTCGCGTGGGTCGTAATCCTAAAACTGGTAAATCTGTTGAAGTTGCAGCAAAAGCTGTTCCACACTTTAAGCCAGGTAAAGCACTTCGTGATGCAGTAAACGAATCCGCAAGCAAATAAACAAGATATTTACGGGGTGTTCATGCGTTACGTTCTGGTCATTCTTTTATTGCTCGTCTTTGGCTATTCATTAGCTTTGGTGTTGCAAAACGGGACTGAGGTCTCAGTGGACTTGTTATTTACTCAAGTTCCTGCAATGCGTTTAGGGTTATTGCTCCTTTTGACTCTTTCCTTAGGAATAGTGGTTGGCTTGTTACTCGGTGTGCAGGTTTTCCGCGTTTTTCAGAACAATTGGGAAATTAAACGACTACGTAAAGATATTGAGCATCTACGTAAAGAACAGTTGAATACTGCCAAGATGATGGCAGCAGAAGCGGCGGCTCATACACGACATGAGAAAACAGTATTAGATATTAATTCTAATGACAGGCCATCGGCACCGCTTTAAACGAAAATGACAAGTAGAAGTAATCTACCGAATCTTTACTTCGCCTGTTTTGATCGAACGCCTTTTAGCTTAGCTTCTAAGGCGTTTTTTATTGTTTAATGGTATTTAGAAAATTATATAAAAATTATATAAATAAATGACTTAATTTGAATTAAAAAAATCATTTTTGCGAAAATATTCTTGGTTGTTATAGGGCTAATCCGTATAATGGTTTAATTTTGTCAATTTGAAGGGTCTTCTCATGAGTATCATCGTTGCACTGGATGCTAAAAGTCAATTTGATGCCTTAAGGATTGCAGAGCAGCTCGATCCTGCCTTATGCCGAGTAAAAGTGGGCAAAGAGTTATTTACTCATGAAGGTCCTATCATTGTAAAAGCACTTCAGGATAAAGGTTTTGATGTATTTCTAGATCTGAAGTTCCATGATATTCCAAATACCACTGCACAAGCGGTATGTGCCGCGGCAGACTTGGGTGTGTGGATGGTCAACGTCCACGCTTCAGGTGGTCGTAAAATGATGGAGACCTGTGTTGAGCGTTTAAAAGCAGGCAACTATAAAACTCAACTTATTGCAGTAACTGTATTAACGTCTATGGGACGCGAAGACCTGAAAGACATTGGTTTGGATATTGAACCTAATGAACATGTAAAACGTCTGGCTCAACTGACTAAAGACAGTGGCTTAGATGGAGTGGTCTGTTCCGCACAAGAAGCGAAAATGCTGCGTGAAAGCATTGGACAAGACTTTGCACTGGTCACTCCTGGGATTCGTCCTGAAGGTTCAAATGCAGACGATCAAAAACGTATTGTGACACCAAAACAGGCAATGCTGGATGGCTCAACACATCTGGTCATTGGTCGACCAATTACCAAGTCGGAAAATCCTCGTCAAACTCTAAAAGATATTTTGGCAACATTGTAATTCCGGCTACCCGCTGAAAAGCCTTTCATATGAAAGGCTTTTTTTATACATTGAGAAAAGCTGTATAAAAATAAAAAGGAATTTCAAATGAGAATAATAAAGACACCAGAACAAAAAATGCTAGAACAAAGGCTGGAAATGGAAAAAATAGCAGAACAGTTCGAACAGCAGGAAAAATATAAACAACAGGCACAGTCGGGTTCATGGGACTGGATGTCAGGCCTTGATAGCATAGATATTGTAGAACTCGCTTCAGAGATGATGGAGACAGTAGCGGATTCATTGAGTAGGGTTGATTTGAATTTTTAATATTCCGTAGTTTATTTTATTTCTAATTGAATCCCCCTAAATCCCCCTTTATGAAAGGGAGGTCGGGAGGTATTTTTAAATTACCGCCAACACACTTACCGCTACTGGCGCCAATATAGATAAAATAAAACCGCTCACCATGGCATGTGGAATAAAATCATTGCCACAAGCCTGTTTGACCATGGGTAAAGTCACATCCATCGCAGTCGCACCTGCAGCAGAAATTGCTGATCTTGGGTAACGCCAGCCGGCACAATACATCAGTAAAATCGCAAAAATTTCCCGAAACAGGTCATTCATCAGGGCAATACTACCCAGTTCTGCATTTCTCAGTTCCGTGATGACAACACCCGACATGGAATAAAAACCATAACCTTGCGACAGCATAATCAGGTCTTTTAAATGAATATCCGGATTCCAGAAAGAATAGGCAATTGCAGCCACGCATGAACCAGCAATACAACCTGCCGGAACCAGCAGGATTTTCCAGTTTAACCATGAGCGGTCAAGTGGTGAGTAGGCAAGATCCAGTCCAATCAGAAACATAAAGACCAGTAATAAATGCCAAGTGCTGATTTGAACAGAAAGCCCCATTTGAGTGAAACTATAATGTAGTAGATAGCCAGCAGCTAAGGCAAAGAATGCATAACTGATATTGATTAGTGATTTAATCACTAGCTCAGTCGAGACTCGTCCAGAAGAAGGCTGGAAATCTGCCCATTTAAATAGCAGATAACAACAGCCAAATGCCCCAATAGAGGTGAGAAAAGCAATTGTAATAGAGGTATTTAGAATCTGGGCAGGGTAAGGTAATTCCGTCAGAAGCTCAGAAAACTCAAAAGCGATGGCAATCAGCAAAATATAACTGAAATATGGAAGAACCTTAAAGCATATTTTCGTGAGTGAAGCAGGAAGCCGTTTTGCAAAAACAAAACCAAGCGCTAAACAGACCAGAAGCTGGGATACTAACCAAAGCGATTGCATAATAAAAAAGTATGATAAATCAGTCTTTATTATGCCATCGCTAGCCCTATGAATGTGAGGGACTTTTAACTGGCTTTATTTAAAAAATAATAATCTGCTGCATTAAGGGTTTTGGTTTTGAGCCAGTATTTCCAGGTATAGGTGGGCCATAAGGCAAAATTTTTCCCACCTTCTTGTTGATACCAGCTGATACAGCCAGATTGCCAGACCGTATTGTCCAGCATATGTTGGACATCCTGATTGAATTTTTCCTGTACCTGATCTTTGGCCACAATCGCATTACTATGTGATTGATCTACTAGGGCGATCATTTGCAGGATATAACTTACTTGCGCTTCAATCATAAAAAGCACTGAGTTATGTGCCAACACAGTATTCGGTCCTAATAGCTGGAACAGATTCGGAAAACCTTTAACACAGATTCCATAATAGCTTTCGGCACCATCTTTCCAGACATCAGTTAAGTGAATGTCATTCAGGCCAGTGCAATCGAAATTTTTCAGATAAATTCTTGGATCGGTAATAAATCCGGTACCGTAGATCAGGCACTCAATCGGACGTACTTTACCATCTACAGTAATAGTACTGTTTTCGGTCACTTCACGAATACCTTCAGTCACTAGTTCCGCATTTTTACGGTTAAAGGTAGGGAAGTATTGGTTAGACACCAGAATCCGTTTGCAGCCCATGATGTAATCTGGGGTCAATTTCTTGGCAGTTTCCTTGTCCTTGACCTGATAGCGAATATAAGCTTCTGCGAGTTTCTGAGCATATTTCATGACAGTTGGTTTAACGATAGGCACTACACGCGACTCATTAGACCAGTACAGACGAATCCGGTGTAACTTGCGGAACCATTCATATTTGGAAAACAGCTTTTTTTCCAGGTCATGATATAGGCGCTCATCCCGTGGAATAACCCAAGCCGCAGTACGTTGAAAGACATAGAGCTGTTTGCATTTGGGTGCAATTTTAGGGATATATTGAATTGCACTGCCACAAGCCCCAATCGATGCAACATTTTTTCCCTTGAGATCATAATGATGATCCCAGTGAGAAGAGTGAAAGATTTTACCCTTAAATTTTTCAATGCCCGTAATATGGGGAATTTGAGGAACATGTAAAGGACCAGAGGCAAATACTACAAACTGAGCTTCCAGAATGCTTTGATCCTGCAGATGGATTTACCATAAGCATCGGTCTTACTGGTAATGAACCCCAAGTACTTCGGTATTCAGCCGAGCAAAAGCCCGAAGATTATAATGACTGACTAAATCTTGAATATAGCTGAAAATTTCCGGTGCTTCGGCATAGCGTTTTGACCAGTCAGTTTTGGGTGCAAAGGAAAGGGAATACATATGTGATTGCACATCACAGGCCGCTCCCAGATACTGATTATCGCGCCAGGTTCCCCCAAAATCGCTATCTTTTTCTAAAATAATAAAATCATGGATGCCTTACTGTTGTAAACGTATTGCCATCGCTATCCCGCCAAAACCGGCACCGATAATGGCCACTTTGGTATAAGGATGAGTGTGGGTAAGGCGTGTATTGTCCAGCATCTTCGCATTCCTTGCTTATTTTAATAATGGATAATTATCTTGATTTATTAACTGGCTATTAGATATAAAATTGATCTAAACGGCAATAGCCGACGGTTTATTTTTATAGTACAACTAGAGCTATCACATTGTATTCGTATAGTTATGAAACGTTCTGTTCTCAGTCTGATGTATCTGATCCAGGGCATGCGCAAGGCTGGTATAGAGGTCGATCAAAAACTGCAAAATATCGGCTTGCGTGTTGATGCGCTTGATCCGACTTCAATCATTCACCCAAGCGTGGAATATGATGTGCTCAAGGTGGTGGGTCAGGATATCCAGCCAGAACAGGGTTTATCGATCGGCCAGCATTATGCATTGGCAGGTTATGGGCCTTTGCTGATGTTGCTGGTGACCAGTCCAACCGTACGGGATGCGATGCATCAGGTAATTCGTTTTCAGCAATTGACGCATCTTACCGGCCAGTTGGGACTGGAGCAAAGTGAGTACCACAGTGCGCTTTGCTATTATCCCAAGAAAACGGAAGACCATCTGGGAATGCTGGTCGCGCAAGCTGAGATTTCAGGTACATTCAAGTTCATTCGCGATATTTACAAGATGATGGGCCTGTCCAAACCTGACCTGCAGATTGAACTGCCTTTCGCCGCACCGGAACAATCTGCTACCCAGAAAATCTATCGTGATTATTATGGAACACAGGTACAGTTTGGTGTTGCAAGAGCTGCATTCTGGTTTGATGAGGCCATTCTGGATATCCGGATTCCTTCAGCAGATGCGGAGACCTTTGCAGTTTATGAGGCAAAGTGTCTGGCTGAACTGGAACGTCTGGCAGAAGATGCTGATGTCCCAACTGTGGTACAGCGAGTACAGGATTATCTGGAGTTGCAAACCGGTTTGATGCCGAGTATGGCTGAAACGGCTCAGGCTCTGAATATTCCAGAACGTACTTTACGCCATCAATTACAGCAGTTCGATACCAGTTATAAACAGATTCGCGAAGAGATTATTAAAGATAAAGCTTTACGACTCATTGAATATAAACAGTATTCGATTGAAATGATTGCAGAGTTATTGGGTTATTCCGAACCGGCTGCTTTTAACCATGCCTTTAAGCGCTGGTTTGGACAAAGTCCTCGGCAATATATAAAATAGCCTAAGTTAGTTAATGCCAAAGTGTTATAGTGTGCGTTCTAAACTCCGCTATAATTAAACAGATCCTGAATAGTACGAAACCTATGTCCGATTTTAATTCACAGCACAGCACCGCTTTTAGTCCGATCTCTCCTGCAGAACGTTATGCACAGGCTTTGTCTTCAGGACAGTTTATGCCTGATGATGCACAGGCCATGGCAGTACATGAGCTGAATCGTACCTGGCTGGAATTAATTCAGCGCTTCAAAGCTTCTAAAAAAGCCTTTCGTCGCTTCCGTCGTCAGACTTCGCCAAAAGGCGTATATATGTGGGGCGGAGTCGGTCGTGGAAAGACCTGGCTCATGGATCAGTTCTATGAGTCGATTCCATTTCGCCGTAAAACCCGTATGCACTTTCACCATTTCATGCAGCATGTGCATCGTGAGTTAAACAAGCTTTCAGGTCAGCGCAATCCGCTAGATCTGGTAGCGGATCAGATTTATAAAGATGCTGTGGTGATCTGCTTTGATGAATTTTTTGTATCTAATGTGACAGATGCCATGATCCTGAGTGATCTGTTCCAGAAGCTGTTTGAGCGTGGCATTACGCTGGTGGCGACTTCGAATATTGCGCCAGATGGTTTATATAAAAATGGGATTCACCGTGACCGTTTTCTGCCAACCATTGAAATGGTCAAGAAAAACTGTGTCATTCTGAATGTAGATGCCGGTGTGGATTACCGTTTACGTGTCTTAAAGCAGGCACAGTTATTCAAATATCCACTAACGCATGACAATAAAAACTGGTTGGCACATCGCTATACTGCACTGACTCAAACCCAAATCTCTTCTCAAGAGTCAATCATCATCAATAACCGTATTGTGGAAACTGTAGCCCATACTGAAGATGTCTTGTGGTGTGAGTTCTCTGAACTGTGTCTAAAACCGCGTAGCCCAGCTGACTTCATTGAAATTGCGAATATTTACAATACGGTATTAGTCAGCAATGTGCCGCATTTAACCGATTTCCTGAATGATGCCACACGCCGTTTCATTTATCTGGTCGATGAATTTTATGACCGTGGAGTCAAATTACTATTGACCTCAGAAGATAATATCGTTGATCTTTATAAAGGTGAGCGACTGGCTTTCGAAATTGAACGGACTCGTTCACGCTTATTGGAAATGCAGTCAGATGAATACCTGCATTCTGAACATCGCCAGATCGAGAAAATAGCTTCGAGCGAGCCTGAATAAATACAACAAGCGCTGGTCATGACCGGCGCTTTTTTATGCATTTCATTGCATCAAAGATCGACAAGTTCAGCCAAACATGGCTTAATCTTGATCTAAATATGACCTTGTATAAAAAGAACGGACAACTTTTATTCAAAATTCTGAACTTAAGTCTAATTTCTACATTTCAAAAACTTTATACACTGTCATGAGGGTATTTAGCAGGGTGATATTGCATCGTGTGAGACATCATTTAATAAGGATATGAGGGTATTCTTATTAGAAAAATGCTCATTATTTTGCGGTGTGATAGTACTATTCAGCTAGATTTTAATCGGTATACTAGAATCTCTTGTATAAAAAGTAGCAATATCAGGAAAGACAATGACTGCACGTATTCAAAAAGGCAAGTTAGCGATTGCTAAAGAACTTTACGATTTTATCGAAAATGAAGCACTACCAGGTTCTGGTTTGGACAGCGAAACATACTGGAAGAACTTTGAACAAGTCGTTGTTGATCTTAGCCCTAAAAACAAAGCACTTTTGGCTAAGCGTGATGATATTCAAGCTAAAATTGATGAATGGCATCGCAATAACACATTTGAATTACAAGCTTACAAAGCTTTCTTGACTGAAATTGGCTACTTATTACCAGAAGTAGAAGATTTCCAGATCAGCACTGAAAATGTAGACGAAGAGATTGCACTATTGGCTGGCCCACAGTTGGTAGTTCCAGTACGTAATGCGCGTTACTGCCTGAACGCAGCGAATGCACGCTGGGGTTCTTTATACGACGCTTTATACGGCTTCGACGTGATCTCTGAAGAAGATGGTGCTGAAAAAGGTAAAGGCTATAACCCGAAACGTGGTGAGAAAGTAATTGCATTCGCGAAAAACTTCTTAAATGAAACATTCCCTCTGGCACAAGGTTCACATGCTGATGCAACCAAATATGCAGTTGAAGGTAATGCGCTGGTTGTAACGCTGAAAGACGGTTCTACCACAACTGTTGCGGATAGCTCTAAATTCGTTGGTTACAATGGCGAAGCTTCTGCGCCGACTGAAATCGTACTAAAAAATAACGGCCTGCATGCAATCATCCAGATTGATGCAAACAGCCCAATTGGCCAAACAGATGCAGCAGGCGTAAAAGACGTTGTGCTTGAAGCAGCTGTAACGACGATTCAGGACTTGGAAGACTCTGTTGCAGCAGTTGATGCTGAAGAAAAAGTAGAAGGCTACCGTAATTGGTTAGGCTTGATGAAGGGTACGCTTGAAGAGTCTATCGAGAAAAATGGCAAGACCATTACCCGTAAACTCAATGCTGACCGTACTTTCAAAAATGTTGAAGGCGGTGAGACCAAGGTTCATGGTCGTTCATTGATGCTGCTTCGTAACGTTGGTCACTTGATGACAAACCCAGCGATCCTTGTAGATGGCGAAGAAATTTATGAAGGCATCATGGATGCATTGGTAACTCCATTGCTTTCTGTGGCTGATATCCGTGGTGAGAATACGATCAAGAACTCACGTACCGGTTCTATGTATATCGTTAAGCCAAAAATGCACGGTCCAGAAGAAGTTGCATTTGCGGTTGAGCTGTTTGAACGTGCTGAACAGGCGCTTGGCTTACCTGCGAAAACCCTGAAAATCGGTATCATGGATGAAGAACGCCGTACTTCGGTTAACCTGAAAAACTGTATTGCTCAGGCAAAAGACCGTACCATCTTTATTAATACTGGTTTCATGGACCGTACAGGTGATGAAATCCATACCTTCATGGAAGCAGGGCCATTCGTTCGTAAAGGCGAAATCAAAGGCCAAAAATGGTTCCCAGCTTATGAGAACCGTAACGTGATGGTAGGTCTGCAAACGGGTCTACGTGGTAAAGCACAGATTGGTAAAGGCATGTGGCCAAAACCAGACATGCTGTTAGACATGTACAAAACCAAGACTGAACATCCTGAAGCAGGCGCAAGCTGTGCATGGGTTCCGTCTCCAACAGGTGCAGTGATTCACGCGATTCACTACCATCAAATTAATGTAGCAAACCGTCAGCAAGAATTGCTTGCAACTGAAGCATTGCCTTTAGATGATTTGTTAACTCCACCTCTTGCAACTGATACCAACTGGTCTGAAGAAGAGAAACTAAAAGAACTGGAAAATAACTGCCAAGGTATCTTGGGTTATGTCGTTCGTTGGGTTGATCTGGGTGTAGGTTGTTCTAAAGTTCCAGACATCAATGATGTGGGCTTGATGGAAGACCGTGCAACTTTACGTATTTCTTCTCAGCACGTTGCCAACTGGTTACGTCACGGAATTGTAACGCGTGAACAGGTTGAAGAAGTAATGCAACGCATGGCGAAAATCGTGGATGAGCAAAATGCGAATGATCCACTGTACAAGCCAATGGCTGCTGACTTTGACAACAGCATTGCATTCCAGGCTGCTTCTGACCTGATCTTTAAAGGTGGTGAACAGCCATCAGGTTATACAGAGCCGCTTCTACATGCAGCACGTTTAAAACTTAAAGGTTATACAGGTGACTAATCCTGTAACTTGAAAAAGCCTCTTCGGAGGCTTTTTTTATTGCTCTTAAATCTTAAATAAGATCTAAGGTTAAAAATGTATTTTTGGAATGTAAATTAACTGATTGAACACCTAAAACAGAGCAGAGCAAGGTTAAGGGAGAGAACTTTAATAATAATTATCTGTTGAATATTAGCTTTATATATACCAATCGCAATTCCTATGAGCGTTTACAGCTCCTCATGCTGGATAGCTGTAGAGCTTTGGATAATGGCATTTAAGACTCAATTTAATTCTCAATTTTTAACTTATAAGAATCGTATTTGGGCTGACGTACTGGAAGATTTAGACAGCAAAGAATGAGATTCATGGATCAATAATTTCCATTCACTTAGAAAGCTCAAGATAAAAGCGTAACAATTCGTCGCTGTCACTTCCATCCTGAAATGGCTCTGCTAAAGTAAAAGCAAATCAATAAATTGCAGGGAAGAACAGCATGGCATATCAAAATTTGGATCAGCAATTTATTGCGGGTCAGTGGCAACCCGGTCGTTCCCAGAAAATGATTCAGAATTTGAATCCCTACACCCAAGATACGATCTTTACTTTACAGGCGGCTAGTACTGCAGATGTTGATGCGGCATATGCGGCAGCTGATAAAGCCTTCCAGCAGGGTGTCATTAAATCAGTAGAGTTCAGACAGCAAATCCTGCAAAAACTACAACAGGTAATTCAGGCACGTCAGGATGAAATTATTGACTGGTTAATTCTTGAGTCTGGAAGTACCCGTTTTAAGGCTGGTCTGGAAGTTGGCGCTGCTCTATCTATTATTCAGGAAAGCCAAAAATTTCCGGAGCAGATCAAGACTGAACAGCTGGAGAGTAAAGATCCACAACGTAAAAGTCTGGTACTGCGTAAACCCTTGGGTGTGATTGGTGTCATTAGCCCCTGGAATTTTCCATTTCATTTATCCATGCGTTCTGTAGCAACAGCGATTGCCTGTGGAAATAGTGTGGCACTCAAGCCAGCAAGTGATACACCAGTGACAGGTGGAACCTTATTAGGCAAATTGTTTGAAGAAGCTGGCTTACCTGCAGGTGTGCTCAATGTGGTATCGGGTGCAGGCAGTGAAATCGGTGACTATTTTGTCGAGCACCCAATTCCAAAAATGATCTCATTCACAGGTTCTACTGAAATTGGACAAAATGTAGGAAGCAAAGCCTTAGCCAGCCCTCGGATTAAACGTCTGGCGCTGGAACTGGGCGGAAATGCGCCACTGGTGATTCTGGATGATGCAGACCTTGATCTGGCAGTAGAGTTGACAATTATGGGACGCTTTATGCATCAGGGGCAAATCTGTATGAGCACTAATCGCGTCATTGTCGATGCGTCCGTCTATGATGCCTATGTGGAAAAGCTTTTAGAACGGGTAAAAACTGTTGCTGTAGGTGATCCAAATTTAGAAGAAACCATTATTGGTCCGATCATCAATCAGAGTCAGGTCAAAAAACATCAGCAGATTATTCAAAGTGCAAAAGAGCAGGGTGCAGAGCTAGTATATGAAGGGGGTATAGAAGGTAATCTGGTCTATCCACATATCTTTACTGGGGTAGCACCTGAATCTCCACTGGCTCAGGAAGAAAGTTTTGGACCGATTCTACCAATACTGAAAGCTCGTGATGAAACACATGCCTTAAAGCTGGCCAATGATACCCGTTTTGGCTTATCCAGTGCGGTTTGTACCTCGAATATTGAACGTGGTGTTCATTTTACAGAACAGCTTGATATCGGTATGACCCATATCAATAGTATTAGTGTGGCAGATCAAGCCAATGCTCCGTTTGGGGGAGAGAAAAACTCTGGACTTGGGCGTTTCAATGGACGCTGGATTTTTAAGGAATTCACCCGTACTCACTGGCTGACTGTACCTAGTGAATAATATTAAATGATAGAAACTTATCCATAATCCATACAGGTTTAAGCTTGGCATCAAGCTATAATCAGAACATCAAGTGATCTGTCTGATTAAGCATGTGTGCCAACTTTAAGCCTTTAACTTCGCAGCAAATACATGATCTGGGCTTGCCGGAAATTCCCTTTGAATATCCGGAAGAAGTCTATCCGAATTATGCTACCCCCTTGTTATTTCAATCTGATCAAGGTCTGGAATGGCGCTTGGTTAACTTTGGCTTTATTCCCAAATGGGCAGAGGATAAAACGATTGGGACAAAAACCTACAATGCCAGAAATGAAACTTTGCTGCAAAAACCAACCTTTGCAGAAGCGACAGCCAAATGCAAGTTTGGGGTGATTCCCGTCTCGGAATTTTATGAGTCAAAGTATTTTGATAATAAACCACAGCGCTGGGGCGTCAGACGTAAAGATGGAAAGGCGACCTTTATTGCGGCACTGTATGAAATTGCACGGGTGCAGGATGAAATCGTACGTTCAGCCAGTATGATTACGATGGATGCAATAGACCATCTCATGATGAAAGAGTTTCATGAGCCGGGAAATATTAAACGTTCAGTCATTGTGATTCCACATGAACGTTTACATGAATGGCTGAATCTAACGCAACCGGATATTCGCAGCTTTGTACAAGGATTTCCAGTAGAGGAGTTCGAATGTTCACATGTACCAAAAGAAAGAATCAAAAAAGCCAGTCCACAGCTGAACTTTTTTGATTCCTAAAGCCTAGAAAGCAATGGCGGATCGTTAATTATTATAAAAGGTGTTATTGATCTCGCCAGCTAAATACAAAATTGAAAAATACTTAACGAGCCAAATTTTTAAAGATATGGCGTAAGCTTTCCATAGTTTTTTCAATTTGTAATGGGGTTAGCCCTTCAAATGATTGTTCCAGTACAACATTGGTCAGGTCATTAATTTTATGTGTCATTTCCATTCCTTTTTCAGTCAGCACGACACGGGTAATACGAGCATCGTCTTCACAGGAATAGGTCTCAACCAGACCTTCATCTTTTAAGCGATAAACGATCTTGGTGGTTGTCGACATTTTAGATACGACCATTTCTGACAGGTCAGAAACGCTGGCATGTGGTTTGGCTTTAAGAGCAAGCAAGATACGGCGACGTGAATTATCGACACCATACTTTTTAAGTGCATGATCTACATTTAGGACATATTGGGCATGAACTTGAGTCACCCAGTAGTATGGAAAGTTTTCTAAATTAAAGTGTTCTGCACAAGGTAAAAATTTTGCATATTTTTTAGTCATGAAATGTTCCTTTTATTTATTTTTCTAGGGCACTGACATTTTATGTAAAAGTTTATACATATTTCAACCTTTATTTTTAAAATGTTAACGAGATTGCATTTGTTAGATCTTCTTAACATCAAAAAAATCAGGTGATTTATGTGTTGTAGATCAATCGGGGCAAATTGTAACTGTCTTTATCCAGATGAATGGCATTGATATGACATGCAAATCTTAAGACTCCAGATTAAATTTAGAGTCTGAATAAGAACTAGATTGGCAAACCATATGGATAAATGGCCGACCTGCGCATATCTTACTTTTGGTGAGTATGCGGAAATACAATTCAAAATCGATGCTGTTTAAATGAATGCTCTGATAGATTTTATAATCTGTAGCACGATGCAGATTCGGATTTCTCAAATCTGATCGAAAGCTAGAGCGAGTACATTTAAGTTGGTCACCCATCTAATAAAACCGTTTTGGATGAGAAACTTATGCATCTTTTGATCCCACGACTAACTATTTATAACGTATATGAACTATTTTAATAAAAAAATCCATATTTAAAATATGTCTTTAGATAAGTGGATTTAAGGGACGTAGCAGGATAGTGGATGATTCAATATTTTATGATGCATGATTAGATATGAATATTAAGAGAAACAGTAATTTATATCTCAGGCTTCTATCAGATAGATTTAATGCGCTTAGGGTCAAAAAGAAGCCTAAATTTTCTTTAATTTGTAATGAGTTATGTAGAACATAACAGATTCAGGCCAATGATTTGAAAATTAAAAGATTTTAGAATGAGGAGAGGCAAAGCGGTGCAACAGTTTTTCATAAATTTTATTGTTCAAAAATCATAAGTTTATGCATAATAGATACATCTTAAGTCGAAAAGGTTAAATTAAATGGATCCCTCGCCGTGCGTTGATCTTCCATATTCGTTGCTTACATACTCAAACGGGATGGTGTTCTAATGGAATTTTTATTAGACCCCGGAATTTGGGTTGGTTTAATTACTCTTATTATTCTCGAAATCGTTTTAGGTATTGATAACCTAGTCTTTATTGCCATTCTGGCTGAGAAACTTCCTCCTGAACAGCGTGATAAGGCCCGTGTGATTGGTCTATCCTTAGCCTTGTTGATGCGTTTAGGCCTACTGTTCGCAATCTCTTGGTTAGTCACCTTGACTCAACCGATTATTCAATTATTTAACTGGACCTTCTCCGGACGGGATTTGATTCTGCTCTTTGGTGGTTTATTCCTGCTCTATAAAGCCGTTACCGAACTTCATGAAAAAATTGAAGGCAAGCCTGAAATACAGGTCACGACCAAGGTGGCATATGCGGGCTTTACAGCCGTTGTGGTTCAGATTGTCATTTTGGATGCTGTATTCTCATTAGACTCAGTGATTACTGCCGTAGGTATGGTCAATAATATCTATGTCATGATGGCAGCCATGATTATCGCGATGGCCGTGATGTTACTGGCGTCTAAGCCATTGACTAACTTTGTGAATCGTCATCCGACAGTTGTGATTCTATGTTTGAGCTTCCTGTTACTGATCGGGATCAGCCTGATGGCAGAAGGTTTCGGTTTCCATATTCCGAAAGGCTATATCTACTCTGGTATTGGTGTTGCAATTGCAGTTGAAGCCTTTAACCAGTTTAGTCAGCGCAATGCTGCGAAGCATGAAGCCAAGATTCCGCTGCGTCATCGTACCGCTAACAGTATTCTTCAACTGATGGGTGCCAAGCTTGAAACCACAAGTACTACTCAGCATGAAGCGCAGGAAACCTTTGCGGATGAAGAACGCTATATGATTGGCGGAGTATTGACCCTGGCAGAGCGTTCTGTAGCATCGATCATGACCCCACGAAGCCAGATTTCCTGGGTCGATCTGGAGGATAGTCCGGAACAGATCCGTGAAAAAATCCTTTCTGTACCCCACAGCCTGTTTCCGGTTTGCCGGGGCAGTTTGGATAAGGTGATTACCATCGTTCGTGCCAAAGAACTGTTAGATGTACTGGATGAACCGCAAGAATTAAAAGCTTTGATCAAGCGTCATCGCCCTATCTATATCTTTGAAAGAATGAAAGTGATTGACGCGATTAATACCTTGCGCACATCAAAAGGCTCTCTGGTACTGGTCAGTGATGAATTTGGTCATGTACAAGGTCTGATTTCACCGCTAGACGTGTTTGAGGCAATTGCCGGTGAATTCCCAGATGCCGATGAGCAGCTGGATCTGGTCAAAGTTGATGATACACACTGGATTGCGTCCGGTATGCTGGATCTGTACCAGTTAGAACTTGAGCTCGGTATGCTGGATCTGATTGATGAAGATGCAGGCTATATCAGTGTTGCTGGTCTGATTCTGGATAAAACCAGTAGTGTGGTCGAGGTAGGTACTGAACTGAACTACCAAGGTGTTCAATTCAAGGTGATGGAAATCGAAAATAACCGGATTAAATCGGTGAGTATCCATTATCAGGGTTAATCGCCTGTCTTTATTATTTTTTTGAGTCAGTTGCTTAAGGGCAACTGATTTTTTTATTGAATCTTCTTTATGACTTAGATATTAATGCTCACCTAAGCTTATTCTTCAGGCTAAATGGAGTATTGAATATTTTGAAAGCCAAGAATGAGTAATAGGTTTTACTGGCTTAGAAGTAAGAAATCTTAATGAAGTATTAAATTGCAGATATGCTTTGTTTAGAATTATTAAACAAATTTAAATAAAGTTTAAAAATAAGTGTGAATTTGACTAATTGGTAAAATATATATTTCACGTAATTTTGAAAGATATTAGTCAAATTTGAGATACAAAAGCTCATCCAAAGCTTACACAATACTGAGCTTGAGCGCTTGAAAAATTATTTTTGCCAGATTAAAGCTGAATTTAATTATCTAAAAAATAAGTTGAATAGTGTAATAGGGTGTTCCATGTGTTCATTATAAAACACCCGACTGATGCTTAATCTGCTAAAATCCGAAAGTCTGCATATTGACGGATCGTTTCTATGTTCAATTGATGAATCTCATCGATAAATGCAGCATTAAAATGACCTAAGGTTGCTGCTTTGGCAAAAGCCAATTGACCGGCGATTGCAAAATGTACATGAGCAGAGAGTGCTGCGATCGCAGAAGAACTGACTGCACTATAAGCTGCAATCAGTGCGCCTAGGGCACATCCAGTTGCTGTGACGCGCGGCTGTAAATATGAACCGCCTAAAACCTGAATCACCGGATAATCTCTGGAAATGATGTAATCAGACTCACCTGAAATAGCGATACATTCACATTGTTCCAGTAAGGACTGCGCCTGTAGATAAACTTCTGAGCTATCAACAGTGCTATTGACGCCTTTGGACTCGATATTTTTCCCTGCCAAAGCACCAATTTCTGAAGCATTCCCCCGTAAAATTGTGGGTTGATAGGTCATGAGCTGATCCACAACACCTGAACGCCAATGCAGTACATTTCCATAACCAACAGGATCTAGTACCCATGACTTTTGGATACTGTATGCTGTTCTAGCAGCGATCTGCATCGCCTCGACCTGTTCGGTAGTCGGCGTTCCCAAATTTAAACTGAGCGCTCCAGCAATTTTGACAAAGCTCTCTGCTTCAAAAGGATTATCAATCATAGCGGGCGAAGCATTCGCAGCCAGCAAGATATTGGCCACATAGTTGCTGGCCACCGCATTGGTCATCACATGCACCAATGGTTGCTGCTCTTGAAGCAATGACCAGGCTTCACAGATCTGATCGAGAAGAGTATTTTGTAATTGTTGCACGGAAGTATTCATCATCCTGATCTTTCAAATATGAATAGAGCTGCTAAATGCTTAGCGGGTAAAATAATGGTCTTGATGTTTGCAGTTACGGCATAACAGGCTGACATAATCGCTGGCATCATATTCAACAGTAAGCTCTTTTGAGCCGCAATGCATACAGCGTTTTTGTGAATAAAATTTCAGGCGTGGTTCAATCTTCTGCCATGAACGCCAGATCGGCTGGAAGAAAATATTTTCATCATAACCAAGAAAGCGGAAAAACAGAATGCTGCTCATTTTGCTCAAAGGCAATTGTGGTGGACGAGGCAGAATTGAGGTTTCCCATTTTTCATTCACTGAACGTTCCCGATATTGCTGTAGGGTCTTTTTCAGTAAATTGGTATTAATGAAATTTTCATTTCGTGGTTTTAAAGCTTTCTGCTGATACAGATATTCGAGGGCCGATTGCACGAGATAATAAATCTGTCCCACAGCCAAAACATCAAGCAGGCGATAGCAGAAAGCCTGAAAACTTTGATTGCCCGCAATCTGGATACCCCAGCTACGGCAATAGAACTGAGCGAATTGAATGACTTCCTGATACAGTAGACAATACAGTGCATCTTTGACTTCATCCGCACTTTTAAAAGGCACGCCTTTACTCAGATTTTCATAGAACCAGAAACGCAACTGCTGGGTAATACTAAACAGGCTTGGCTCAGAATAGCCATCCAGACGTACATTAATATAGTACTGCTGATTCTCTTGTTGAATATCTCTAGGAACTAGAATCTGATCTTTCAGCAGATTTTTGACCAGACCATGCTGATACAGGTAATTCGGGCTGATGGAATAATATTTAATGGCATGCCAGTCAATATATTCCTGATGCTGGCTATGTTCCTGAACCTGTTCATCCAGAATCGAGAGCAGAAACAGTTTGTTAATAAAGCTGAGCTGATTAAGCTCATATTCATGCCGATCCTGCTTTTTATAAATTTTCCGGTTTTCCTGTAAACGGACTTCTTTCAGCATACGTTTACGCTGAGCCAGACACTGATCGCAATAACAGTTGTGTTTCTGGTCGGTATAGAGCTGATGCTGGCAGTGGCTGCATTCATGATAAGTAATGTCCTGATCATACTGTTCTGCCTCGATCCAGTACATGGAGGCCTTACATAGCGGGCACTGCGTACTTTCATCAAGCTGTTTTTGCAGAACGTTGAATACCATGATTGCGCACAACTCCAGAATAAAGAGAAACTGCGATTATACACAGCTCATCAAAGTCACGCGTCATTTGACAATATTTTTAATGCAGCAGATTTCAGGAGAAGAGAGCTTTAAACGAACAGAGCTACCGAAGTAGCCCTGTATTCAAGAAAACTTGATCATCGTTTTTTAAACGGGGCAGGGTAATGTTTCGTCTTCCTCTCCTTGATGTTTCGCTTGAATCAACGCCTGCACTTTTTTGGATGGAACCTTTTTGGCACCGAGTGCATCATAAGTATTCAAAATCGCACTAACCTCATGCGCTTGTAGCTGAACGCCTTCAGAACTCATGAACAGGGCAATGACTTTATGGTCAATATTGGCCTGATCCAGAACCTGAAGTGTTTTAAGATTTTCAATCCGTACCACATGCTGTTTTAAATACATAGCTCACCTCAATTTCTTGGTTGTCGTTATTCTTGGATTTTTGCGCTTGGAGAAAACACACTTAGACTGTAGCAAAAACCATGCTCATTTTTTTAATCAATATTTCGGAATTGCTATTAATCATAAATTATATATTTTTAAATCAAGCATATAAGAAAATATAAAAAAATATGATATTTACTGAAAACTTGGCATATATCTTTCTTTGAATCCTGCCATTGCTGTTGGGTGAGACAAAATGCATTCAAACTGGTGCGTGTCATTTGTGCATTTAAAGTGAAATTCAGAACGCAGATTAATCAGAACTTAATCTTTTAGAAGTCAGGTTTTGCAGCGCCCAGCATCTAAATTGGATAAGGTTGTCCTGAACTCAGGCAGTAAATTTTAATATTGTAGGACTTACGCACTATTA
>NZ_DDLD01000099.1:0-42398 GCF_002339435.1 Acinetobacter sp. UBA2581
CGAACTCAGAAGTGAAACCTCTTAGCGCTGATGGTAGTGTGGGATCTCCCATGTGAGAGTAAGCCATCGCCAGCTCATTATTCCGAAAGCCCTCTGCTCACGCAGGGGGCTTTTTTTATATAACATATAAACCTTTTTTATCTTTAACGACTAATTTTTACGGCTGTATAATCTCTGATCAGTTGTGAAATGTTATACTACTCGTGTAAATATTTTTTTATTCTCTGAGTCATATGCAGCAGATTCTCATAAACACATTTGTGTTGATATGGCTTAGTTTGATTTCTCCACAGCTATACGCTGTAACAGAATTAAATTTTGATCATCATCAGTATGTCAAACTTGATGTCGAATGGGATTTCTACCCCAATCAGCTGATTGATCCCACTTCTGGGTAGCGACCATCTCAGTTAACTTCCTCTAATCGGACTCTTGCTGCTGAAAAAGTTCATTTACCTAATTCTTTCCTGATCTTAACAGGTCATAAAGACCATATTGGAACTTTTCAAAAAGCCTTCAGGCTGCCTGAATCGGTCATCAATCATGCGGTTTATATTTATGTGCCTTATCAGTATGGGGCTTATCGCATGTATGTCGATGATCATCTCCTGATAGAAGTAGGGCAGGTAGGCATACATGGTCGGCATCAGACCATGATGGCGCCAAAGTTGGCTTCTTTCTTTCCCTCACAGCGGGAAGTGACGATTACCATTCAGGCTTCAAGTTATCACCATATCCGTGGCGGGCTGGAAAACAGCATGTTTATTGGCTTTAACCAGCCTATTCTGGATAAGTTTTATGATCAGGTAATTCCTTTAAGTGTGATCAGTGGCGTTCTGCTGATGATTGGCTGCTTTATGGTGTTCTTTGCAGTATTTCGCAGCCTTAAAACGCAAGCAGGTAATTTGCTGCTGTTTCTAGGGTTATTTATTCTGTGCTTGAGCCTGCGTAGCTTCTTTGCAGTCCCATTCATTTATACTTTATTCACGAATATTTCCTGGGTATGGGGCACACGATTTGAGTATTTACTGACTGAATTGGCGACTCTGTTCTTCTTGATTTATATCTATTTATTGCCGTATCGACTGTTAAATCCTTAATTTATTAAAAATCACAGCTTTGTTAATTAGTATCAATGTGGCTGTGACCCTGTTTACGCTGCCTTATATCTTCCAGAGCTTCTTTTTCCAAAGCTTTAGTATTGCAGTACTGGTTTTTATTAATCTGCTTTATGGCGCTTACCGCATGCACAAATCGCATATGCGTTATTCCAAGATCAATTCTATTGCGGTGGTGCTGGTCTGCCTGACCTTCCTGCATGACTATTTACTTGCGCTTAAGATAATTGATTCAGTTGAAATTGCGTTTTATACCTCCTGTGCCTATTTTATTTTAATTACCTTTCAGCTCAGCCGTGATTATGTGGTGCAAAGTATTAATACCGAGTTGTTAAACAAGCAGCTTTTGCGACTGAATAAAGAACTTGATCAGAAGGTTCAGGACCGTACGCGTGATATCACCTTGCTCAATGAGAAACTCGCGCAGCAGGTGAGGCTGGATTCGCTGACAGGTGCCTATAATCGCTTTGCCTTAAATGAACAGCTTCAGCAGCAATATGAGCATGCGATAGCAAACCAATCTTCGCTGGCTGTTTATATGATCGATGTGGATTATTTTAAAAATTATAATGACTATTATGGCCATCTCAAAGGTGACTATATTTTAAAAACACTGGTTCAAACTATTCAGCAAATATTGCCTGAAAATGGCTTTTTGGCCCGCTATGGTGGAGAGGAATTTGCAGTTTTACTGGCAGATATTTCCTGGCAGGAAGCTAAAGCTTTTGCCGAGCAACTTTGTGAGGTTATTCGTCAGCTCAATTTAGAACACGCCAATCGTGGGGATGACAAAACCTGGATCAGTATCAGTGTCGGAGCAGCGATTATGGATGCAGAGCATATTTATAAAAATGTTGATCGTTTACTAAAAACAGCCGATCAGCAGTTGTATCAGGCGAAAATTCTTCGCGATTCGGCCTGTATTAAATAATAAAAAACTCAATTAATGCATCAGCTATCTTATTGAGATTATGTTATATCCGCTTACGATTCCTTTACTTTTTTATTATTTTAGCCGCTGTCTGGAATGCTAAATTGGTACTTATCTGAATGAAATTAGCACGAAGAATAACAATGAAACAGACTCAAATAGCAGCAATTTTATTATTAGGCTTGGGTTCCTATAGCCTGACTGCCTGTGCCCAAGACAAGACTTCAGCATCCCCAGCTGGACAATCCGCTGCCAAAACCACACAGCAAGCTTATAAAGTCGAAGAATTTGCGCAGTTGAATGAGCCATGGGCACTGATTGAGCTGCCAGATCAGCGTTTACTGATTACCGAAAGATCAGGAAAATTAAAATTATTTAATCCAGCCAATCGCAGCACTCAAACTGTTCAGGGTATTCCTCAAGTGGCCTATGGCGGACAAGGTGGCTTAGGCGATATCGCACTCCATCCTGACTTTGCCAAGAATCAGTGGGTATATCTCAGTTATGCCGAACAGGGGCAGGGTGGTTATGGTGCAGTCGTGGTTCGTGGCAAGCTAGATCTCACCAAGAGCACGCCACAGCTCACTCAGATTAAGAAAATCTGGACTCAGGTACCGAAATTTTCTTCAGGACAAGGCCATTATGGGCACCGGATTATCTTTGGCTCAGATAATAAACTCTGGATCAGTTCAGGTGAACGTCAGCAATTTAATCCAGCCCAGGACATGAAATCTAATGCCGGCAAGATTATTCGTCTGAATGATGATGGTTCAATCCCCTCCGATAATCCATTTATGAATCAGGGCGAAATTGCCAAGCAGGTCTGGAGTCTGGGACACCGTAATCCTCTCGGTTTGGCATTTGATCCACAAGGGCAGCTTTGGGTGCTTGAAATGGGTCCAAAAGGTGGTGATGAGCTGAATAAAGTGATAAAAGGCAAAAATTATGGCTATCCGATCGTCTCCAATGGGGATCATTATGATGGCAAGCCGATTCCAGATCACAGTACCCGACCAGAGTTCGAAGCACCAGCACTAGATTGGACTCCAGTAATTTCTCCTTCAGACTTATTGTTCTATACAGGTAATATCTTTCCTCAGTGGAAAAATAAAGCCTTAGCTACAGGTCTGTCTTCTCAGGCAATGATTGTAATTGATACCACTCAAAATCCTGCAAAAGAAATACAGCGACTGGATATGAAAGAGCGGATTCGTGGTGCGATTCAGGCCAAAGATGGCTCACTCTGGGTGATTGAAGATGGTCCAAAAGCCAAGTTGCTTAAGATGACCGCACCTCAGTAAAAAGCTAAATAGTTAATAACACAATGAAAGAAAAAGGCCCCAACTCCTGTGAGGGCCTTTTCAAATTTAGCTCAGATACCTTTCCTCCGGTATCGATCAGCATCCTGCCGATGTTTTATTCTTGTTTTTGCAAGACTTCCTGTCTTGGTATGCACTCAATATAACCCGAGTCAGAAAGACCGAGTAGAGGCATTGACAGCATCTGCTGTAGGCTAGAGGCGACAAGGTCACTTGAAAATATTTATCCGATTAATTCCAGAGTTCTCAGGATAATTTTACGATATGGTAGAGATAGGAGGCCTTATTGAAGCTCATCTCTCTATTCAATGAAAAATATCTAAAAGAATTCAATAAAATAATAAAAAGGAAAAGCGCATGCCTACCGTTCAAATTGAAGTCTGGCAACAGTATTCCCAGGCTGATGAAGAGCAGTTATTCGACAGCGTATTTCAATGTGTGAAAAATGCCTTTCAACTGCCTGAATATGACCATAATATCCGGCTGGTGGTACATAAAGCCCAACGTTTTCAGTAGATGACTCATCTGGCCCAGCCTGAATACTTTACCTTGATCGGTATTGACTGCTTCGCTGAACGGAGTCTGGAGACCAAGCGCAAACTGTATCAGTAGATTGTAGCAAGCTTGGGAAAATTGGGCATTCCGTCTGATCATATTCTGATTCATCTGCGAGAAAGTCCATTGGAAAATTGGGGAATCCGCGGTGGGTAAGCAGCCTGTGACGTCAATATAGGCTTTAATGTAGAGATCTGATTTTATTAAAAAAAATACCAGATTTTAAATACAAAAAAGCCCCAACATCCTGTTGAGACTTTTCTGGATTTGCTTCTCAGATCTGACTCCTGTCTGACCTGTCAACGTCCTGTTACTCTGCGTTTTTTATTGTTGTTGTATCGCTTTGCAGACTTCCTGTCTGTCTATGAATCAAACTATAGCCTTGAACTGAAAGTGAGAATAGCCGACAAATTCTGCGCTGCCTGTAGGCTAAAGCGCACATCGCTGTCGTCCTCAGGCACTGACATACTGGATCAGCTTATCCACGACATCTCTAAGTGTTTTATTGTCGAATTCATTTCCTTCAAAGCTGTAGTCTTTATTGCGACTAAAAATGTCCCGCAGCTCTACAATCGCATTGGTATCCACCATGCCAAGCTGAGTGCCGACCTGACGGATCTGATCAATGGAACGTGAGCCGTTGGTGACGCCATAACCGATATAAGCTGCCGGTTTGCCTTGCCATTCCTTGGCTAGATAATCCAGCGCATTCTTTAATGCTGGGCTATAGCCATGGTTATATTCAGGGCTGATAAAAATAAATGCATCCGCAAGAGCAATAAAGTCGGCCCATTCCTGCTGTTTCGGCTGATCATAAATACCGGTCAATGGAGGATGAGAACCAGCAAAAAGCGGAAGATCCCATTCTTTTAAGTCGACAAGTTCTGTTTCAAGCGTACTAAAACTATATTTTTTAATTTCCTGTAGTACCCAATGTGCGACCTTAATTGCTGTACGTCCTTCACGCACACTGCCAACCACAATATAAATTTTCATATCTTTCCCTTTCTTATCGCATTCTCATCAAATTAAATTAATCAGATTTCTGAACAGAGACTAGAGAGGATTTGTATCCAGATAATAAAAAAGCTCCCGAAGGAGCTCTTTTAAATCATGTGATTAGCTGATATTACATCAGCTTCACGCCTTGCTGGCCAGCCGGAGTAACTTTGAAGATTTCAACTTCAAAGGTGATGTTTTTACCTGCAAGCGGATGGTTAAAGTCCACCTCGGTAATGTCATCATTTACGGATCTTACTACGCCATACAAAGTCGATTTGGCCTTGTCTTCAAACTCGATCATGTGACCTTCGATCGGACGTTCGCCAAATTTCACCGTATCAAATTTTTGGACATTTTCAGGATTCCACGGACCAAAAGCATCTTCGGGCGGAAGGCTGACAGTACGACGGTCACCAGCACGCAAGCCCATTAAAGCTTTTTCAAAACCTGGTAATAGGTTGCCATCACCAATGGTCAGGCTTACCGGTTCTTCACGGCTACGGGTATTGTCAATTTCTACGCCACTTTCGATCGCGACAGAAAAATGAAGCTCGACTTTAGAGCCGTCTTCAACACGAGTTTCCTCGTTAGGATTAATAAAATCAGTCATGTTGCGCCTGTGCACGTTGAATTCGGTGTTTTTCCAGGAAAAACGTATCAATCAGCAGCAGAATCGTACCTAAAGTAATGGCACTATCCGCAATATTAAAAGCAGGGAAGTGGCTGTTCTGATAATAGACATGAATAAAGTCGACCACATAACCTAAAGAAATGCGGTCAATCAGGTTACCAATAGCACCACCCAGAATCAGGGCAACTGCTAGTGGCAAGACTTTCATGCTCTTTGGCATACGCATCAGCCAGAACACGAAAACCACAGACACTAAACCTGCAAGGGAGGTAAAGAAATAACGTTGCCAGCCACCAGCATCGGACAAGAAACTAAAGGCAGCGCCATAGTTATGTAATAGTGTCCAATTTAAAAAGGGCAGGACGGGCACCGGATCTGCATATTCCAGATGTGTTACCGCAATCCATTTGGTCCATTGATCTAGAATGATCGCCAGAATAGCCAGTCCGATCCACCACAAATTGTGAGGATAGAACTGGAACAGACCCTTTTTCTGCTGTGGATTAGGCATATTTTCTCTCTTCACCTTGGCCGCTCGGGAGGTTAATGATACAACGACCGCATAGTCCTGGATGTGAGGCATGTGTATTCACATCAGGAAGCACATGCCAGCAGCGTACACATTTCTCGCCATCTGCCGCAGATACTTTTACGCGTAGGCCTTCAAGTTCAGCGTCATTGCCTTGAGCAGCATCAAACGGATTCACGATTACCTGAGAAGTGATCAGAACGAAACGCAGCTCATCACCCAGACGGTCTAGAACAGCTTTCAGTTCATCATTGGCCCACAGCTCAACTTTGGCAGACAGGTTTGAACCCACCAGTTTCTCGTTACGGGCATTTTCAATGTGCTTGTTGACCGCAGATTTCACTGCAATCAGGGTTTGCCAGTCTGCTTCAGACAACAGGTTTGCCTGTGCTGAAACTGGAATATCGTACCATTCAGCAGTGAACACATATTTCTCGCTTTGACCTGGAATTAGTGGCCATGCTTCTTGAGCGGTGAAGCTCAGGATTGGTGCCATCCAGCGTACAAAGGCTTGTACCAGATGATATAGCGCAGTCTGCGCAGAATGACGTGCCTGCGAGTCTGCTTTAGTGGTGTACTGACGGTCTTTGATGATGTCTAAGTAGAAACCACCGAGGTCGTTAATACAGAAGTTGGTCAAGGCATTGGTCACGATATGGAAGTTCATATCTTCATATGCTTTCTTGATGGTTTCCTGTACATCATTCGCGCGTTGCAGGATGTATTGATCCAGTGCAATCAGTTGATCTACAGGTAGAGCATCAGTTGCCGGGTTGAAGCCATTCAGGTTTGCCAACAAGAAACGCAGGGTATTACGGATACGACGATAACCATCTGACGCACGGTTAAAGATTTCTTTACCTGCGGTCATTTCATAACGGTAATCTGCTGAAGCAATCCAGAAACGCAGGCCGTCTGCACCCATGTTCTTGATAATGTCTTGCGGAGTAATAATATTACCCAGCGATTTCGACATCTTGCGGCCTTTCTCATCGACCACGAAACCGTGAGTCAGTAGACCTTTGTATGGCGCACGTTGATTGATTGCCATAGAGGTCAATAATGAAGACTGGAACCAGCCACGGTGCTGGTCAGAACCTTCAAGATATAAATCAGCCGGATCGGTCAATTCTTCACGGTCACGCAGCACTGCATAGTGGGTTGTACCAGAGTCAAACCATACATCTAAGGTATCGCGAACCGCGTTGTACTGCTCAGCATCATCACCGATGAAGTCTTTGGCTTCACGGTTATACCAGGCATCAATACCTTCCTGTTCGATCAGTTTCGCGACTTCTTCGATCAGTTCAGGTGTACGAGGATGCAGTTCATTGGTGTCTTTATGCACGAAGAATGGAATTGGTACACCCCAGGTACGTTGACGTGAGATACACCAGTCCGGACGGCCTTCGATCATCGCCTGGATACGGTTTTTACCCCAATCCGGTACAAAGCTGATGTCATTTTCAATGGCATTCAACGCACCCTGACGCAGACCTTTTTCATCCATGCTGATGAACCATTGTGGGGTCGCACGGAAGATAATCGGAGTTTTATGACGCCAGCAGTGCGGGTAGCTATGCTTGATAGGCTTATGTGCCCATAGCTTGTTAGCTTCGCCAAGTGCCGCAATAATTTGGGGATTGGCCTTGTAGATGTGCTCGCCTGCAAATAGTGGTGAAGTCGGTAAATACACACCATTACCGCCCACTGGATTATCTACTTTCAGGTTATACAGCAGACCAACTTTATAGTCGTCCACACCATGGCCAGGCGCAGTATGTACAGCACCGGTACCGCTGGTTGCGATGACGTGTTCACCCAGAATCACTGGCACTTGACGCTCAGCAATTAGAGGATGTTGCAGTACCAGATTCTCAAGTTTCGAACCGGTAAAATCAGCAATCACTTCAACCGCATTAAAGCCATAACGCTCAGTTGCAGATTCAACCAGATCTTTAGCCAGAATAAAGTTTTGTGCAGCTTTATCTTCAGCACGTGCTTTAACCAGTTGGTATTCAATTTCAGCATGCAGTGCAACCGCTTGGTTCGCAGGAAGTGTCCAAGGCGTTGTGGTCCAGATCACGATATCAGTTGAGTCTTTAACTTCAACACCTAAACGTGCAGACAGATCCGCCAGATCAACCACGGTGAAACCCACGTCGATTGCATCTGATTTTTTATCTTCATATTCAACTTCAGCTTCAGCCAGTGCTGAACCACAGTCCAAGCACCAGTTCACCGGTTTAAGACCTGGCTGGATATGGCCATTTTTCGCGATTTCACCGAGTGAACGCACGATGTTGGCTTCCTGCTTGAAGTTCATGGTGAGGTAAGGATTGCTCCAGTCGCCAAACACACCCATACGGATGAAGTCTTTTTTCTGTAGCTCAACCTGGCTCAATGCATATTCGCGGCAAGCTTTACGGAAAGTAGGTGCATCCACTTTAACACCGACCTTACCGACTTTGTCTTCAACTTTGAGTTCAATTGGAAGACCGTGACAATCCCAGCCTGGCACATAAGGCGCATCAAAGCCGTCCATGATGCGGCTTTTAATGATGATATCTTTTAGTACCTTGTTGACTGCATGACCTAGGTGAATCTGGCCATTGGCATATGGAGGGCCGTCATGAAGCACGTATTTTTTCTTGCCAATTCGCGATGCACGAATCTGCTGATAAATGTCATCGGCATACCACTCTTCTAACCATTTCGCTTCACGTACTGCCAGATTTGCTTTCATTGCAAAGTCAGTACCTGGGAGGTTCAGCGTGGCTTTATAATCCACTGCATTTTCAGGAGTTTGCTTATCGCTCATGCAAGTTGTCTTCCAATTTAATCAGTCATTAGACTGACACGTTTTACAATAAAAATACGGGACATTAAAAGGGAAATGTGGGGTGTTTTCGACGAAACTCAAGCAGTTTCTCAACATCATCATCAATTCCGGCCTTTAACGCTTCAAGCGAAGGATAATCTTTTTCGCCATGCAGATAATTCAAGAAGGTTACCCGCATTAACAGGCCATACAGATTAGCAGAAACATCAGGAAAATGTACTTCTAATCGCCATTCCGGATGAGTCTGTTTGATCGCAGGGCGGGTACCCACATGACCGGCACCAAACAGGCTGCCCTGATCATAGCCGGCAATACCCGGCTGTTCAGGATTTTCCTGCTGAACCTTGGCGCTGAGTGATCCGGTTTCACAGACGACTTCAACCCCATAAATGCCCTGCAGGCAGGGTTTATGCCGGTTTAACCGGATATTAATGGTCGGGAAATCAATGGTACGGCCAATCTGGTCGCCGTATTGCACCCGGCCGGTAATACTATAAGGACGTCCCAGTAATTTGGCTGCCAGAGCCAGGTCGCCCGCTTGCAGGGTCTGACGGATGCGGGTAGAACTGACCCGTTCACCATCTAACGCAATAGTATGCAGGTTGGTGACCTTAAATCCGTAATCTCGCAGGAATTCACTATTGCCCTGACGGTTTTTACCAAAGTGAAAATCATCCCCCAAGACCAGATGTGCTGCACTCAGTTTATCTTTCAGAATGTCGGCAAAGGCTTCGGCACTCAGGCTTCGGAAATGATGATCAAACTTGGCGACCGCAATATAGTCCACACCCAGTTCACTTAGATATTCTACCTTTTCACGCAAAGAAGAAATACGTGGCGGTGCTTCATAACCTTTAAAAAATTCAAGCGGTTGTGGCTCGAAGATCATCACAACAGTTTTTAGTTGTTCAGCTTCTGCAACAGCTTTTAACTGTTTGATCATGGCCTGATGACCCAGATGCACGCCGTCAAAATTACCAATCGTAACGGCGGTTTTTGGCAATTCAAAATGTGACGCTAAAGCATTGAGACGGAGCAGCTGCATAGGCGAAATCAGGGAATTGAAAAATAGGAAAGGCTATATATTGCCATAATCTCAACGATTCGTCTTGTTGTTGTGTTTTTATGCAAAAAAAATTATTGAAAAATCACGAAACACATCAAGAAGAAAGTGTGCCATCCAAGAATCTTCTGTGGTTATTTAAGTGAAAGATCTGCAAAATAGAAATCTAAAAACCCGCTTTTCATTGCCCGGATTTTGCTTTCTAATGTCACGGTTTTCTCAGTCTCGGGTAGTTTGCATGTCAGATTCAGCGCTCATTATGGCATTGGCCAGTGAATCCAAAGGTTTGTTCGAAGCAGACGGTGTAGAAGTCCACTATAGTGGCATCGGCAAGGTGAATGCTGCTTTTAAGGCTTTTGAAGTGATTCAGAAAACTGGCTGCAAGACCCTGATTAATCTCGGCACCGCAGGCAGTTCCCATTTCAAAGCGCATGAACTGGTCGAAGTTAAGCGTTTTGTACAACGTGATATGGATGTTTCACCACTAGGATTTAAAGTTGGTATTACCCCGATGGATGATCATTTGCCAGGCGCAATTGATCTGGAACCGTTTTTTGCCCATTTACCGAAAGGAATTTGTGGAACAGGGGACAGCTTTGAAACAGGCTTGCCGAAAGTGGCTTGTCAGCTGGTGGATATGGAAGGCTATGCGCTGGCCAAGGTATGCAGAAAATTGGATGTGCGCCTAATTTCAGTTAAATATATTACTGACGGTGCAGATGATAGTGCTCATTTGGACTGGGAAGAGAATCTGCTGCTAGGTGCGCAGAAATTATTGAATTTATATCAAACGTTAAAATAATAATAAAGGGTGAGAGAAGGGGTCGGCGACCATAAAATTTATGGTCGTATGCCAAATGATTTTTGCGTTGACCTATTTTTCTTGTGTACGCGGAAGTACGCCGTACAGCATCATATGTACAGTATGCTGGATAACCCGTTGTTGCATGCTGCGGTTACGCAAGGTCTTACCTGTTACCATTTCCATCTGAGTCGCGAAATCTGCATAGTTTTGGGTCACGGCCCAGATATTCAGAATCAGCAGTTCAGGATCGATATCTTTAGAAATCTTGCCTTGTTCCTGCCAGTTTGAAATCACTTTGGCTTTACGCTTGACCAGTTTTTTCAATGGACCTTTTAAGATTTCTAAAATGTGCGGCGCACCCTGAATCACTTCCAGAGCGAACAGGCGTGAAGCTTTAGGCTGGGTACGCGATACTTCAATTTTTTGCATCAAATAATTGGTAATCGCTTCTTCAGGCTCAAGATCAGCTTCTAGCATTTGTAAAGGTGCCAGCCATTTTTGTAGAACGGTCGTTAAAACCTCTACATAGAGCGCCTCTTTATTTTCATAATAATAGAAAATATTCGACTTATGCATTTCTGCAATTTGTGCGATCTCATCTAAACTCGCCCCATTAAAACCGTATAGGGAAAAAACATCGAGTGCAGCATTCAGCAGCTGGTTGCGTTTTTGAGTACTCTTTTTTTGTTCCATCAGCAAATATTAAAAACAATTAAAAAAGGGAATTTTTAATTGTACGTCAAATCATCAGATTTGTGCATCAAGTCAGGCGCTAATTTTATGAATAATGATGATTTATTCTTTAGATTAAAGATACAATTAGTATCGGTTTAAGGCACAGGAATTAAAAACCAAGCTTTTGAAAAGGTTGATGATTTTTTAATTACTAATTATTACCTTGAAGCATCATAAAGTTAAAATAAAATTAATGAATGAAGTTGAAATTTTGCCAATTGCTGAATAAATAATCAGTGAGAAGGATATTCTCTTGATTCGAAATAAGGAATCCAGAATAAACAGCTATTCTGGTTTCCCTCACATTTCAGGTTGTCAGAACAGCATTCAGAACCTGCTGTTCAAGTTCGGCGAATTTCACATTCTTTTGTCGTGGACGTGGCAGATCAACTTTGAACTCTTTGGCAATATGGCCTTTATCCAGCAGGATAATCCGGTCAGCCAGTTGTACGGCTTCACTCACGTCATGGGTAACCAGAATCGCGGTAAAGCCCTGTTCAGTCCATAATTTTTCAATCAGGTTCTGCATATCCAGACGGGTCAAGGCATCCAGTGCACCGAGTGGTTCATCTAGCAATAAAATACGCGGCTTATGCGATAAGGCGCGTGCCAGGGCAGTACGCTGACGCTGACCACCAGACAGTTGTGAAGGCCAGAGCCCGGCTTTCTCTTTTAAGCCGACTTTCTCCAGCATTTGTGAAGCATTGTCATGCCGGTCTTTTGGTAGGCCGAGTTGCACATTCTGTTCGATGCTCCGCCATGGCAATAAACGCGGATCCTGAAACATCACACGGATATCATCAGCGGTAATGCCTTCACGGATATGACGCGCAGACTTGAATTTAATTTCGCCATAGCTCTGTTTTTCAAGATCGGCAATCAGACGGAGCAGGGTACTTTTACCACAGCCACTACGTCCAACAATCGCCAGAAATTCACCCGGCTGAATATGCAGGTCCAGATCTTCCAGTACCTTCACTGAGCCATAGAACTTGTGCAGCTGTTCAATAATAATTTCGGCACCCGCAACGCCATTGGGAGTGATATCGGTTGCAGCAGGCTCCTGCACTGCAGTCGAATCATTGGCAAGACGCCCTAAGCTGAGATCAGTCATCACATGCTCCTCAATATTTTTTCAATTATTTTTGATAGCCAGCATGCCAGCGCAGCAGGAATCGTTCCAAGGCTACAGCCAGGACATCTGCCAGTTTACCGAGCAGGGCATACAGTAAAATACCTACCAGTACGATATCGGTTTGCAGGAATTCACGCGCGTTCATGGTCATATAACCGATACCGGACTGGGCAGAAATCGTTTCCGCCACAATTAGCAGTACCCAGACCAGACCGAGTGAAAAGCGTAGACCGACCAGAATTGAAGGCATTGCCCCTGGCAGGATGATTTCTTTATAAAGCTGCCAGCGAGTCAGACCATAGCTTTTGCCCATCTCGATCAGCTGTGGATCGACTGAACGAATCCCATGATAGGTATTGATATAAATCGGGAAAAACACACCAATGGCCACCAGAAACAGCTTGGCTGATTCATCAATCCCGAACCAGAGAATCACCAGTGGAATTAAGGCCAAAGCCGGAATATTACGGATCATCTGTAAGGTGGTATCCAGCAGGGTAGAAGCCGTTTTGGATGAACCATTCAGTAGACCCAAAATCAGCCCTAGGCCACCGCCTACTAACAAACCACTTAAGGCACGACCTGCACTGACTTTGACATGTGTCCACAGCTCACCACTAAGCAGCAAATTCCAGAATGCGATGACTACGGCACTCGGTGCAGGCAAAATGCGGCTTTCCAGCAAACCGGTACTTGACGCGATTTGCCAGAGTAGAATTAATCCGACAGGAACTAACCAAGGCAGTAAACGCTGCCCAAGCTGTGTTCCACGTGAAACCTTCTTTTCTGCGAGGGTTTCAACTGAAACGACTTTCGACATTAAGCTGGCTCCTGAACACTCTCAGCCTTCTTGTTCTCATCTGGAGTGTAGTTATTTGCCACAATCTCACCGAATGGACCAGTCAGGTTTGGCTGAGCCAGTTTTTGTTGAGTTTCTAATGGAAGCAATGGGAATACCAGTTCCGCAAAACGTATCGATTCTTCCAGATGTGGGTAGCCTGAGAAAATGAAGGTATCGATACCTAGATCAGCATATTCCTGAATACGTGCTGCAACAGTTTCTGGATCACCTACAAGCGCTGTACCTGCACCACCACGTACCAGACCTACACCTGCCCACAGGTTCGGAGACACTTCGAGTTTGCTACGGACGCCATTGTGCAGCTCAGCCATACGACGTTGGCCGACAGAGTCCATTTGCTTGAATTTCGCTTGTGCAGCAGCAATGGTGGCATCATCCACATACTGGATGAGCTCGTCTGCTGCTCTCCATGCTTCTTCATTCGTTTCACGCACGATCACATGCAGACGGATACCGTAGCTCAGCTTGCGACCTTTCGCTTCAGCTTTGGCACGGACATTTTCAATTTTTTCTTTGACTGCTGCAGGCGGTTCACCCCAAGTCAGGTAAGTGTCGACCTGATCAGTGGCCAGTTCAACGGCTGCATCTGAAGAACCACCGAACCAGAGTGGTGGATATGGTTTTTGAACTGGTGGATAAAGCAGTTTGGCCTCGTCCACACTTAAGCGTTCACCATGGAAAGTGAAGCTTTCGCCTGTATGTGAACGGGTCAGGATTTCACGCCAGATAGTGGTGTATTCAGCCGCAGTCTTGTAGCGTGTTGCATGATCTTCATAAACGCCGTCACCTTTTAGTTCTTGCTCATCACCACCCGTCACCAAGTTCAGCAATACACGACCACCAGACAGACGGTCAAAAGTTGCAGCCATACGTGCAGTCAGGGCAGGCGTAGTAACACCTGGACGCAGCGCGACGAGGAATTTCAGTTTTTTAGTGGCATCAATCAGGCTGGCTGCAGTTAACCATGGATCTTCACATGAACGGCCAGTCGGAATCAGGACACCTTCATAACCAAGATTATCCACGGCAACGGCAATCTGCTTCAAGTAGGCATGATCTACAACACGTGCGCCCTTGCTGGTGCCTAAGTAACGACTGTCGCCATGAGTGGGGATAAACCAGAAAATTTTCATGTAATATTCCTTAAATTAAATGATTTTGTTTGCTCATCAATGTGTGGCCGCTGGCGACCAGATCTGTTGCTGGACGCTGATGGTTTTGGGAATCAGTTGAACCTGCTGGAAGAGATCGGCAATATTCTGTTGGGCTTTGATCACTTCCGTCGTTAATGGTTGTACCGGCGAAGGTTTAAGACGACGCTCAAATGCAATCTTCGCTACATCCGGTTTCAGACCGGTACTTTTCTGATAAATATCTAGGGCTACAGCCTGGTTTTTAAGAATCCACTGGTCAGATGCATTTAAAGCCTGGATAAACTTGCCGGGACTATCCGGATGCTTCTGAATAAATTCGGGGTTGCCGATGTAAAAGGAATAGGTTTGCGGAAAATCACTGGATTCAATCAGTACCTTAACCTGGCTGTCGAACTCGGCTGCACCCAGGAAGGGATCCCAGATTGCCCAGGCATCAATGGCTTTTTTATCAAAAGCAGCACGTGCATCCGCAGGGGGAAGCCAGACGGCTTGAATCTCTGACCAGCTTAAGCCGGCTTTTTCCAGGGTTTTGGCCAGAAGTTCATGTGCGCTCGAACCTTTCTGAACCGCAATCCGCTTTCCTTTCAACTGTTGAATGTTTTGAATAGCACTGTCTTTCGGCAAGACCACAGCTAAAGAATTCCCCGCCACTTTTTCAAAGGCCACATAGCTCAGGGCTTTATCTGCCGCCTGTGCAAAAATAGGTGGGGTATTTCCCACATAGCCATAATCCACTGCCCCGACTGCCAGTGCTTCCAGCATTTGTGGGCCTGCCGGAAACTCTTTCCATTCAATTTTGGCATTGGGAAATTGTTGTTCTAATAGCTTTTCATCGCGTGCCACCAGCAGATTTAAGGCTGATTTTTGAAAGCCAATTGCAATACTTTGTACCTGTTGTGCTGCTTTGGTGTCTGCAGCAGTCGTTTGTTGTGGTTCCTGTTTCTGGCAGCCAGTCAGACTAAAGCTCAATAGCGCTAAGCTGATATAAGAAACTGTTTTTATATGACTCATCTTTATTCTCGAATTGTTCTGCTGTTATTTAATAATTGCTGCATCAATATTCAGCTTTTGTGGAATCAGCTGCTGCGCATAAAACGCATCGGCGACTTGTTGCTGTTTTTGAATCACGTCAGTCGTGAGGGGTTGAACACCGAAGCCCATGCGTGAAATAGACGTTTTCAATACATCAAATGCTAGGCCTGTCGGTTTTTCCAGAAGTTTGGCGGCTTCATCCTGATGAGCAGAGACCCACTCAGTGGTCAGATTGAGTTCATTCACGACAGCTTCAATAATCTGTGGGTTGACTTCAGCAAACTTGCGATCTGCCAGATAGAACTGATGGTTACTGACAATGTTCTCACCCGTTGCGATGACACGCGCACCAATCTGATGTTCTGCTGCAGCGAAGAATGGGTCCCAGATCACCCAGGCATCGACAGCACCGCGTTCAAAAGCGGCACGGGCATCAGAAGGTGGCAGGTAAACCACTTCAATATCGCTGAGTTTCAGATTATTAGCTTCAAGGACTTTGAGTAATAAGTAATGCACGTTAGAACCTTTATTCAGGACAACACGCTTACCTTTTAAATCCTGGATGTTTTGAATGGCCGAATCTTTTTTCACAATGAGTGCCTCAGCTTTAGGTGCTGCCGGCTGGTTGGCGATATAAACCAGATTCGAATTGGCTGCCTGAGCAAAAATAGGCGGCGCTTCACCGGCTTCACCAAAAGATACGCTGCCGACATTCAAGCCTTCCAGCAACTGAGGACCAGCCGGGAATTCAACCCATTTCACATTCACGCCTTGTTCTTTTAATGACGTTTCTAAGGTGCCACGTTCTTTTAAGATCGGCAGTACGCCATATTTCTGGAAACCAATATTCAGGGTCACGGCTTCTTGTTTCTTGTCACAGCCAGAAAGCATCATCACGCCAGCCACCGCAGCACTAAGGACCGCAGTTTTTGTGAATAATTGAATGTGTGATTGGCGCATGAATCAGGACTCCTGAAAATTTAGAAATGTGAAATGAAGAACTTAGGCATACGCTAAAGCTTTTTACTTTTCTAAAAAAATAACTATTCAGGAATTTCTAATGAATAAAAAAGATAAATAAAAAAGTGCAAAACTTATGCAGGAAAGTGATTTACATATTAATTTAGGAAGAAAGAGTAATTAATATAAGATAATGAAATATAAAATTATTTATTCTAAATAAAGTGGCCAGATATGCTTATTAGAAAATCAGCAATAAGATTTTTATACTGAATGCAGGTTTTATGAATATCGTTATCTAAAATAAAAATATGAGAGCGCATAAAAAAAGTCACTTTAAAGTGACTTTTTACAGACAATTGAATTGCGCTGATAATTATAAAAAGCCTGTCGGGCATCAGGCAAATCATCTACTGATGCCGGTTCAAACCCCTGTTCCAGAAACCAGTGTGCAGTACGGGTGGTTAGAATAAACAGTTGCTGAATACCCAGACTTTTGGCCTTATCTTCCAGATAATGTAGAATCTGGCTACCGCGGTTAGATTGACGGTAACTTGGATCTACTGCAACGCAGGCGATTTCTGCAGAACGCAGTTCATTGCCCGTAGTTGGAATCGGATACAGGGCAGCACAGGCCAGAATCATGCCATCACGCTCAATTACGGCGAACTGGTCAATTTCATTTTCCAGACGCTCCCGCGAACGGTAAACCAGAATACCTTCTTCTTCCATGGGGCGGAGCAAACGGATCAAGCCACCGACATCTTGAATGTCGGCCATACGCACTTCTTCATAATGCGCATCGGTGATCATGGTGCCGGAACCATCCCGGGTGAACAGTTCTTCCAGCAAGGCGCCGTCATAGGTATACGAAATCAGGTGAACGCGATTGACGCCATTTCGGGAAGCTTCCTGAGCAGCCTTGAGCTGGAGCCGAATTTCAATATCTTGTTCATCAGAAAGAATATAGTCATCCAGTTGATGTGGGGTTACTTCCCGTTTTAACTGACCCTTACTGTCGAGCAGACCATGCTGTCGACCCAAGATAATCAGTTTATCGGCTTTGAGGCGAGTCGCGGTTTTGGTGGCGACTTCTTCAGCTAGAAGGTTAAAAACTTCACCTGTGGTTGAATAGCCGGTCGGGCCGAGAATTACAATATTATGATTGTCCAGATGACGTTGAATCGCATCGGTATCAATGGCCCGAACTTCACCAGTTAACTGAAAATCGACTCCGTCACGTATACCATAAGGTTTAGCCGTAACAAAATTTCCAGAAACGGCATCGATGCGTGCACCATACATGGGTGAGTTGGCCAGTCCCATCGACAGTAAGGCCTCAATCTGTAAACGGATCGATCCTACTGCATTCAGTACACAGCTTAAGGATTCACGTGTCGTCACCCGACGCTGCTGGTGAAAAGGGGTCTCGAAGCCACTCGCAGCCAGATTCTGGTTAATCTGCGGACGTGCGCCATGCACCAGAATCAGACGGATTCCTAAAGAATTGAGCAGAGCAATATCATGAATGATGTGCTGAAAGTTGTCATGCAATACCGCTTCACCATCAAACATGATCACAAAGGTTTTATTGCGATGAGCATTGATATAAGGCGCAGAATGGCGAAACCAGTGCACATATTGCAAGGTGTTGCTCGGTGAGGTTTCTGCTGCAGTCATAGCTGTGCCTATTTCAACATTTAAAGATCTAGCTTTGATTCTAATGAAAAAATACTGAAGTGGAAGTACAGATATAAAAAAACACCTGAAGCGAGCTTCAGGTGTCTGCTAGAAGGGCAGAAAAGAGAATGATTAGTTGATGATTCGAACAATCTTGTCGTTACGATCGTTGACTAGCACATAGTCACCATTGATTTTGTACCATTGCTGGTTTTTACCTGCTTTCGGCAGACGGCGTGCTTCATAGCCATTGACTTCAAAACGACGGTTGTCGTACTGGTTTGGCAGTTTTTGACCTACGCGCCAGTCACGGCTTGGGTTAACCCCACGGTTGTTGTAACGACGGTCATCGCGGCGATCATCCCATTTTTTCGCGTCTTTATGATCCCAGTGCGGTGCTGATTTATGCGGTGCATAACGTGAATCATGATGCTGCGGTGCTGCCATTGCAGAAGTAGCAACCAGCGCACTAAGAGATAAGGCAATTGTAGTTAAAACTTTTTTCATGGCTCTCACCTAAAAATCTGTACATGTTTTCGATGAGATTAAATTAGCGAATAAGTGAATAGAAAGCGTGAGGCCAGTTTAGTGGAATTGTTAAGTTCATGAAGGAATTTAGGAGATTAGCCACGATTAAAAGGAAAGCTCTAAAATAAGAAAAAGCCTAAAAAGGCTCATCCGAAAAATCAAAAAGCCCAAACGAGGTTGGGCTTTGCATCAGGTTCTGAATCAGTCTCCGATGATCCGGACAATACTGTTATTTTCAGAGTTCACCAGAATGTAGTCATTGTTGACTTTGTACCATTGCTGCTTACGGTCTGGTTTAGGCAGTTTATGATCCTTATATTCGACCTTGTAGCCATTACTGCGATAATGCTGCGGCATGACATAGCCAGGCTGCCAGCGTAACTGTTGCAGACGTTTAACACCACGTTCTTCACGCATACGACGTTTATCATACTGGTCTTGGTGATCGTCATGGAACTCACGCGCTTTCTTGGCCTGATGATGACCCGGACCCCGTTCCATACGCTGTTCATCATTGAAATGAGGGGCAGCGTTTGCAACATTTGCCAGCATGAATGCACTGCAGGACATCGCCAATGCTACCAGAACCTTTTTCATGTTGAACCCTCATTCAATTGTTCATTTTCTACAGTAACTAATGTATGGAAAAATTGCAGAGAAACTGTGAAGAACTGGCTGAAGTTTTATATCAATTACAGAGAAATTATGATTATGCCATGATTTTACATAAGCTTAGGATGCACTTCAGTCAGTTGACCAGTTATGCCCAGCCCCATTGGCATTTCAGCAAAACCGGGATCAAGATGCAAGCGCAATGTCCTGAATTGTGTATCAAAACCGTCTCAAATTAGTGGAAAAAATATTCTTTTTAAACACCGGATCTTGATTTGGTCATTGCAATTTTTCAGTTCCACTGTTCCGTTAAACCCTGTAAGGACTGAATGGCTTCAGCCACAGACTCTGCCTCGACTGCATCTTCTAAAGCCAAAATCAGGGCAGTTGATAACTGCAAGTTTTCAATACGACGAATAGTTTCAGTTTTACGTTTTTGGTCTGCCATTTAATTTTCCTTCGCTTTGATTTAACTTGAAAAGCATTATAAAAATTTTATATTAATTTGGAAAACCGAATAATTTTATATTATTGATTTGTTAAAACGATTTATGTCTGTTTTTTAAAGAATTTAAGGATAAAAAAAGAGCATCATCTGTAAATGTGCTCTTTCGGGATCTAATGAACGATCTTAATAGGCATAGTTCAGATCAGTATAGTCACTTAGGGATTTCTGTACATGTGCCTGAATAAAAGTACGCACATCTTCTGCTGTCATTGCTTTGCCCTGATTGCTGATCACATGTTCAATTTCAGGCTGACCTTCGATCTTGATGCGATAGACAAAGTGTTTCGCTACCTGATAACGATCGTCCAGCTTTTCGATACCCGTCACATAATGATAGGAATGTTCAAAATTCAGATCGGTATGGGAAAAGACAAATTGGTCAAACAGTTTCAGTTTTTGACCATTTTCGAGTGCCTGAATGTCGTCGACAATGCTGGCATCAAACTTCATGCCGTATTTTTCAGAGATCGGCTGCTGATCGACCAGCAGAGAGACCATGCCATCTTCCAAAGTCGTCACGGTGATGTTGTTTAAGTCAGTCATGTTGCACTCAAATAAAAATCTGTTGGCGCTAGTATAGGGGAATTTGCAGCGAACTGAATAAAGACAGTATTGTAGAAATAAGAAAGGTCTGGCTGATTCAGTCTGAAATCTGGATGAATTGGGCAGAAGAATAAGCCAGCTTTCAAATGGGTCTTATCTTTATAGAGTTTAAAACAAACAAAAAGCCAATGCGGACATTGGCTTTTAAATAGGTGTCAATTAAAGATTAGTCCTGCGCATCAATACTTTGACCGTTCATATGCAAGCTATCTTCACCCATCAGGTACAGATAGGCTGGCATGATGGAATCCGGTGTCGGTAAGGTTTTCGGATCTTCATTCGGATAAGCCTTGGCACGCATTGCGGTACGTGTAGCACCCGGATTGATACAGTTAAAGCGGATATTCGAATTGACCCGTTCTTTGGCAAATAACTGGCTCACTGCTTCAATGGCAATTTTTGAAACTGAATAAGCGCCCCAGCATTCCCGGGCTTCGCGCCCTACACCGGAACTGGCAAAGACCACAGAAGCGTGTTTGGATTTTTCCAGCAGGGGTAACAGGGCTTGGGTAATCACAAAAGGCGCACGAAGGTTAACCGCCATGACATCATCCCAGACATTAACCGGATAATCTGCCAGTGGTACTCGCTCGCCTAAAATACCGGCATTATGCAAAATCCCGTCTAAACGGCCAAACTGGCGATCGAGCGTGTCGAGCAATAATTCATAATCACGTTCAGAGGCACTAGATAACTGTAATGGGAGAATGGCGGGTTGCGGCGCACCCAAGCTTTCAATCTCATCATAGATAACTTCAAGCTTGTTTAAGGTACGCCCGTGCAGAACTACAGTTGCTCCATGCAGAGCATAGCTGATTGCTGCTGCACGACCAATGCCATCGCCCGCACCCGTGATCAGGATGATACGATCTTTTAACAGATCGGGGCGAGGTTGATATTCTGAATACTTCATTACTACCTCCTCATTATTATTGTTAAGTGTCTTCAGTAGTTTCAGGAATCAAAACAGGACACTTGGCTCGCTCAAGACCAGTTTCTGAATATGCTGATGTAACTCATTCACTGTATTCACTATATAGTCGGCTTGCCAAGCTGTTAAGTCATCTTTGTATTGCAGTGGTAAATAACCGTATGCTGCCAGTATGGTATACATCTTGGCATTGCGGCCTGCATCAATATCACGTGGATGGTCCCCGACATAGATGCAGTCTTCTGCAGCCAGCTGTAACTGCTCGGCAGCCAGATACATTGGCTCCGGATCTGGCTTGGTTCGGGTCACATCTTCCGGACAGACCAGTACGGCACAGCGCCCGGTCAGGTTTAAAGCTTTGAGTAAGGCTTCGCTCAACCAGCGCGGTTTATTGGTCACGATTCCCCAAGGGATATCATTTTCCTCTAATTCTTCAAGTAGAGGATACATTCCGCTGAACAGGTCTGTATCCACAGCAATATCTGCCCCATACATATCCAGAAAACGCTGGCGATGATCCAGAAACACTGGATCTTCCAGTTGCAGTTCCGGATAGACCAATTTGACCATAGCACGTGCACCTTCTGAAACCTGGGTACGGATCAGATCAGCTTCCACCACGTCACGGCCGGCTTCACGGCACATATGCTGGATAATCCGGATAAAGTCAGCTGCGGTATCAATTAAAGTACCATCCAGGTCGAATAGAACCGCCTTCATTGGGTGGCCTCTTGCGCGCTTTCTTTAACGGTATATACCATATAGTTCACGTCAACATTCGGTGCCAGCCAGTAACGCTTGGTCAGCGGATTATAATGCAGGCCAGTCATATCTTTCAGTTTTAAACCGGCATTACGGATGTCATGCGCCAGTTCAGACGGCTTGATGAATTTGCTGTAATCATGTGTACCTTTGGCCAGCATACGCAGGATATATTCTGCGCCAATGATCGCGAACAGATAAGATTTTGGATTACGGTTAATGGTCGAGAAGAAGACATGACCACCTGGTTTGGCCAGTTTATAACAGGCCTGAATAATAGAGGCTGGATCAGGTACATGTTCCAGCATTTCCATACAGGTCACGACATCGTATTGACCGGCTTGTTCTTCTGCGAGTTGCTCTACTGGAATCTGACGGTATTCAATATTGCTGACACCTTCCTGCTCGGCATGGATGCGTGCCACATTCAGTGGCGCTTCGCCCATATCAATGCCCAGCACCTGAGCACCACGGCGCGCCATGCTTTCCGACAGGATTCCACCGCCACAGCCTACATCCAGCACTTTCTTGCCGCTCAAGCCACCGGCATGTTCATCAATCCAGTTGAGGCGCAGGGGATTGATCATATGCAATGGGCGGAACTCGGAATGCTGATCCCACCATATAGCTGCGAATGCTTCAAACTTGGCAATTTCTTGTGGATCAACATTCAATTGCGACATCGGTGTCACCTCAATCAGTCGTGATTATTTAAAATTTAAGTTCGCCCAGAGGCGGTATAAACAGATTTAACTTTTTGTAAATCAGTACACTTGTTTAGTGTAGCGATTCTGGAAAAAAAAGCGATAAAAGCTGTAAAAAAGTTCACAGAATAAAAACGAAACCGGCATAATTACTTTATAGTGAAGCCATAAATTAGACATAATGATTTAGAGGACGATAATCCCAATGAAAAAATTTATTTTAGGCACTGTAGCCGCATCTGTTTTGGCATTTTCTGGCAGTGCAATGGCCGCCAACTTTGTAGCAGGTCAAGACTATCAAGTCCTGGCGAATCCAGTAAAAGTTGAAAAGCCGGGGAAAATTGAAGTCCGTGAATTCTTCTGGTATGGCTGTGGTCACTGCTATTCTCTTGAACCACACATGCAAAGCTGGTTAAAAAAATTGCCTAAAGATGTACGTTTTGTACGTACCCCAGCCGCGATGAATCCGCTATGGGAACAGGCAGCTCGTGCGTATTATGTGTCTGAAGCTCTAGGTGTTCGTCAAAAAGCACATTTGCAGCTATTCCATGATATTCATGCGAAGAAACAGCCAATTCTGGAACAGGCTCAATTAGCCAAGTTCTATACCCGTTATGGTATTTCTGAAGCGAAATTTAATACCACTTATAAATCATTCCCGATTTCTTCAAAAATCGCACAGGCCAAAAATCTGGCTGCGACTTATCAGTTAAGCGGTGTACCAGCGGTAACTGTGAACGGTAAGTATGTAGTTCAGGGCGATGGTGCCAAAGTAGTTCAAGTGGTAAATTATCTGGTTGAGAAAGAGCGTAAAGCTAAATAACACCAGATCTGCATGAATCTAAAAACCTGCATCTATATGTGGGTTTTTTTATATCAGGATAAAATTGAACTGCGAAATAGATTTCACTCAGATGAGATCTCAGGCTTGAGATAAAATTCCACGAAATAACAGTTCTAACTGCTTTAGGCTTTGGGCTTTGAAGTCATTTATCCGAGTTTGTCGCAGTTCAAGATCAGGCTGTGCCTGAAGCTGAATCCAGCCCATAGCCCAGTTTAATGCGAGAGGAACCAGAATCTGTGCCAGTGCAGTTAACTCGGCTGGAGAAGGAGGTTGCTGGGTGGCTGGAATCTGTTCCAAGGTATGCCGCAAGTCTTGGGTCAGATAATGAATTTCCCGCTCAATCCCTTGTCTGAGAATATTGGAACCGCCCCAACGTTCGGCACTGACAAATGTCCAGGCTTCGGGATGAGCATCAACTGCCTGAAAAAACAGTTCGATCTTAGATGAAAGCTCATCCAGAGAAAAATCTGCAGGTCCCAACTGATTCAGCACACCTTTGAGATGAATCGACACCTGATCCAGAAGTTCCAGTCCCAACTGATCCATATTCTGAAAGTGTCGATAAAATGCGGCAGGCACCAGTCCGACTTCATGAGTGATTTCGCGCAGGCTGATGCTGCTAAATGCATGGCCACGGCTGCTCAATGCCAGGGTAGCATCGAGGAGGGCCTGGCGGCTTTGGTGCTTGCGTTCTTCACGTAAAGACATAGGGATTTTCCTTCCGTAGATCTGCAGTTTAGCAAAAAACACCTGTCCATCGCAGTAGAGCAGATGGACTGAAAAATCTATACAAGCAAGGCGTGTCCAGTGATTTTGTAAATGATCTGTCCTCTGTCCCAATCTTGGCAGAGGCTTCTGTTATACTGAGCCGCAATTATTTTTAGTCAACAGCAGGACCTATTATGCGTATCGACCAACGAGCATTAGATCAATTACGTGAAGTGAAAATTACCCGTAACTATACACGTTATGCGGAAGGTTCCGTATTGGTTGAATTTGGTCATACCAAAGTGCTGTGTACTGCCAGTGTGGACAGCTCTGTACCACGTTTCTTGAAAGGTCAGGGCCAAGGCTGGGTAACAGCAGAATACGGCATGCTGCCACGTTCAACACATACCCGTAGTGATCGTGAAGCTGCTCGTGGCAAACAAAGTGGCCGTACTCAGGAAATCCAGCGTTTAATCGGTCGTAGCCTACGTTCAATGGTCGATCTGAAAAAACTCGGTGAAAATACCATTACCATTGACTGTGACGTGATCCAGGCAGATGGTGGTACCCGTACTGCATCAATTACGGGTGCAGCCGTAGCATTGATTGATGCCATGAATGTATTGCTTGAGAAAAAGAAAATCAAACAGGACCCACTTAAAGGCCTGGTAGCAGCAATTTCTGTAGGTATTTTTAAAGATGAAGTACTACTAGATCTTTGCTATGAAGAAGATTCAAACTGTCAGACTGACTTAAATGTCGTGATGACTCAGGCAGGTGAATTTATTGAAATTCAGGGGACTGCTGAAGATAAGCCATTTACTCGTGAGCAATGCAATGACATGCTAGCCATGGCTGAAAAAGGGATTCAGGAACTGATCAAGAAACAGCAAGAAGCTTTGGGCTGGTAAGTCTTTCAAGCTGTAAAAAACGCATCTTCGGATGCGTTTTTTATTATAGCTACACATTGCCTGACAAAAAATGAACAGGATCTGTCTACTGTGTAACCCCTGTTTTAAGCGATGATTTTTCAACCAAATCTCATTCAGAAGGTTATAACATGAAAATATGGTTGATGGCATTTTCAGTATTTGCTGTACTGGGTTTAACTGCCTGTGACTCCAATTCTCGTGATGAAAACCGCGATGGTGCAAATATGGAACGAGGAAGTGATACCAATTAACAGAGTAGAGGCCATTCAACCTCTATGATTTATATCCTTGAGAATAAGAAAAAGGGTGCTATGGCACCCTTTTTAAATAATAAGACTTTAACCATTAAAACGCATCGATAGGTCAATAGCCTTCACATCTTTGGTCAATACGCCCATCGAAATATAATCTACGCCTGTACTCGCCACTTCACGTAAGTTATCAATGGTGATATTGCCTGAAGCTTCCAGTTTGCAACGGCCAGCCACATGTTTGACCGCATCAATCATTTGCTGCTGACTGAAATTATCCAGCATCACGATATCAGCCTCGGCTTCTAGGGCCTGATTCAGTTCATCCCAGGTTTCAACTTCCACTTCCACCGGTTTACCCGGTGCAATCTGGTGTGCCTTGGCAATCGCCTGGCGAATGCCACCAGCCGCCATAATATGATTTTCCTTAATCAAGAAAGCATCAAATAGGCCCAGACGGTGATTCTGACCACCACCGATAGCGACTGCATATTTTTGGGCAATACGTAAGCCTGGCAGCGTTTTACGGGTATCTAAGAGCTTGGTATTCAAACCTTCCAGCTCTTTGACATAGTTTGCCGTCTTGGTCGCAACTGCAGACAGCGTCTGTACAAAGTTCAGAGCAGGGCGTTCTACAGTCAGCAAGCTACGTGCAGAACCGGCCAGTTTTAGAAAAGCTTCATTGGCAGCGACATGATCGCCGTCATTTTTTAGCCAGATCACTTCTACACTCGGATCATAGGCCTGAATCAAGGCATCGACCCAAGGCTGACCAGCAAGAACCATTGTTTCACGGCTAATAATCGTGGCAGTCGCCTGTTCATCTTCAGGAGTCAGCAGGGCAGTAATGTCACCATCGCCAATATCTTCGGAGAGTGCCTGTTGAATATTGATCTGAATCGACTGTTCTAGCAAAGCCTGAGATATGCTCATGAGTATTTCCGTATCTTTTTTAGCCGTGAAAAATTGTGCGTTATCTTAACACCGTTACATTAAAATGAGCGATTTTTCATACAGTCTGCCGGGATGAATTGAGATTTGCCTATGAAAGTTTTAGCATTAAGCCGGCTGCAATCCTGATATTGCAGATTTTATTTTTGTACAGGACAGTTTTATGCAACAGGCAGCTGAGTTTCAAATCCGGGACGGGCAATTGCTCGGGGCGCGCCAGATCCCTTCTCCAAATTTTAATCAGCGGCCTGAACATACCGACATCCAGTTACTGGTGATCCATAACATCAGTCTGCCACCGTCACAGTTTGGTGGTGGCTATATTGAACAGTTTTTTCAGAACCAGCTGGACTGGTCAGTGCATCCGTATTTTCAGAGTGTTGAAGGCATGCAGGTATCTGCACATCTGCTGATTTTGCGTTCTGGTGAAGTACTGCAGTTTGTGAATTTCAATGACCGGGCCTGGCATGCAGGTCGTTCCAGCTATCTGGCCAAAAAAGAATGTAATGATTATTCCATCGGGATTGAACTGGAAGGCAGTGATGACCTGCCGTTTGAACAGGCACAATATGATGCCTTGGTCAAAGTCACCGCCTGTTTACAAAACTATTATCCAAAAATGCAGCAGCATATTGCCGGACATTCGGACATTGCACCGGGACGTAAAACCGATCCGGGACCGTATTTTGACTGGTGTGCTTTTCGTGCCCAGTTACAAAATTATAAGAACCCATGACCCTTCAGGAAGTCATGTGATTAAGCAATGAACTTCTTTTGCAAGTTTCATTACAATAGGCCCAAATTAATTATTAGGTGAATAGGATGGCGCTTTGGCGTTCGACCGTAATTGTCAGTGCGATGACCATGTTATCGCGGGTTCTGGGATTGGTCCGGGATGTGGTTTTACTGAATGTATTCGGTGCCGGTAAAGATTTCGATACCTTCGTGGTGGCATTTCGTATTCCAAACTTTTTCAGACGGCTGTTTGCAGAAGGGGCATTCTCCCAAGCCTTTATTCCGGTACTGACTGAATATAAAACCAGCCGTACCCATGCTGAAGTGCAGATCCTGATCAGCCGGGTCTTTGGCTGCCTAGCTACCTTCATGACCACCCTGACCATGATTGCCATCATTGCAGCACCTGTGATCATGTATATCTATGCGCCAGGCTTCCATGGCGATGAAGCAAAGTTTGCGCTGGCCACAGACATGTTCCGTCTGACCATTCCATACCTACTGTTTATGTCATTAACGGCTTTTGCCAGCAGTATTCTGAACAGTTATGGCTCTTTCAGTACGCCAGCCTTTGCTCCAGTTTTATTGAATATTGCCATGATTGCCGGTGCGCTCTGGCTCACGCCTTTTATGGCAGAGCCGATTATGGCGCTAGGTTGGGCCGTCGTCATTGCCGGGATTTTACAGCTGGCAATCCAAATTCCAGAGTTATGGCGTAAAAACCTGTTGATTCCACCGAAAGTAGACTTCAAGCATGAAGGGGTGGGTCGCATCATGAAACTGATGCTACCCGCTTTGTTTGGCGTATCTGTCACACAGATCAATCTGTTACTGAATACGGTTTGGGCCTCTTTCATGCAGGACGGTTCAGTGTCCTGGCTGTATAGTGCTGAACGGATGACCGAGTTACCATTGGGTCTGATTGGCGTGGCAATCGGTACCGTGATTCTGCCGTCTTTATCCACTCAGCATACAGAAAAAAATCCGGAAAAATTCCGCGGCATGATGGACTGGGCAGCGAAAGTCATCGTACTGGTGGGTTTGCCAGCCAGTATTGCCCTGTTCATGCTGTCAACACCGATTATTCAGGCATTATTTGAACGCGGACAATTCACGTTTGAAGATACCCAGATGACTGCCTTGGCACTGCAATGTATGAGTGGCGGTGTGATTGCCTTTATGCTGATTAAAGTCTTTGCTCCCGGCTTTTATGCCCAGCAGGATACCCGTACACCGGTACGCGTCGGTTTAATGGCAGTAGCAGCCAATGCGATTCTGAACGTGATCTTTATTGGTTTCTTTAAGCTGATTCATTGGGAAGCAGAACATATGGCGCTGGCACTGGCTTCGACCGGTTCAGCCATGGTCAATGCGGGTCTGCTGTATTTTTATCTGCATCAACGCAATATTTTCCGTTTTGGGGCGCACTGGAAAAAAATCTTTGTGCAATTCATGTTTGCCAATGTGGTGATGATTGCAGCTTTGGCCTATGCACTGAGCTGGTACAATGGTGATGTATCACAGTGGATGCGTGTACTGGAAGTGCTGATTTTATGTGTGGTCGGGGTGGTGGCGTATTTGGCCGCATTGGTCGCTGCTGGTTTCAGACCACGCCATATCAAACCGTAATCCATTTTGGGCGCATAAAAAACAAGAGCCAAATGGCTCTTGTTTTTTCTGTAGGAAACTTTTCCTTAAGCAAAACTCAGTCGCTAGACCTTGCCGCGAGAAAGGAAACCAACAATGGCAAGAATAACGGCAATCACCAATAAGATAATCGCGAAATCCTTAGATAAGCCTGCTACTCCACCGAAACCGAGTAGACTGGCGATTAAGGCAATCACAGCAAAAATAATAGCCCAGCGAAACATATCAATTCTCCATGTGTTTTTATTCTCAAATCCAGTATAGGAATATTCAATTTTGGGCACTGTTAGTGTTTTGTTGATGTACTGTCTCTGATTTAACAATAGTTTACGTGATATTAATAAGATTCACGTCCCTACATTTCCTTTGTTGAGACTTGGTATAATAAGCTGATTTTTACCATAGCCGTTTTGATTATGTCTGATGCCTTACGTCCATACTTCTGGAAAAAATATAGTCTCACTGAGCTGACGCCAGAAGAATGGGAAGCGCTTTGTGACGGTTGTGGGCTTTGCTGCCTGATCAAGCTGGAAGATGAAGACACCCACGAAGTCGCCTATACCAAAGTGGCTTGCAAATTACTGGACTGCAAAACTGCCCGCTGTTCGGATTATCCGAACCGGCTGCAATATGTGCCCGATTGTATCCAGCTAACACCTGAGAAACTGGACACCATTCACTGGTTGCCATCAAGCTGTGCCTATCGCCGAGTTGCTGAAGGGAAAAGCCTGCCATCCTGGCATTATCTGAAGACAGGTTCACGACAAAGCGTAATTCAGGCCAAAAAATCTGCTGCTGGTCGCTGCTTAAGTGAAGTCGATATTGATGAAGATGAAATTGATGAATATATCGTACGCTGGGTGCGCTAGCTGTTAGCGCAATCCAACCTCGTCAAATGATTAAATAAAAAAATTAAGCTGCCTGTTGTAGCAGTTGCTGTGCTGAAGATCCCGACATAGGTCGGTAAAAATAAAAACCTTGTCCGATCTGGCAATCACAATTAATCAGCGTGTCCAGCTGTTCGGTATTCTCAATACCCTCGACCAATACATCCAGAGAAATACTGGAACCAATCTGGGTAATGGCTTTGACAATGGCCAGCGCAGACGGATCATTATTCATGCGTTCTACAAAATTGCGATCAATCTTGATGCAGTCGACTGGATATTCCTGCAAACGGGTCAGGGAAGAATGACCGGTACCGAAGTCATCCAGAGAAATATGAATTCCATGTTTTTTCAGCAGGTTTAGTGCCCGGATCACATAATTGGCTCCGCCTTCGGATAAGCTCTGCTCGGTAATTTCCAGTTCAACCTTATGTGCAGGAATATCGAATCGGGATAGACGAGCCAGGAATTTCTCAGCATAGTCATCGCGCAGGAATTCAACTGGAGCTGCATTGATTGAAATCGGCAGTATATCCAGACCTTCGGCCTGCCAGCGACTCATATCCTCAAAGACTTTTAGCTGCATGGTTTCACTGATGCGCGAAGCTAAATCATAGTCCTGGAAAGCAGAAAAAATATGAGAGGGTAACTGGATCTGATGCTGTTGATCCTGCCAACGCAGTAAGGCTTCGAAACCAATCACCTCACCATCAGAAAGGCGGACCTTAGGCTGATAATAAGGAATAATTTGATCCGCATGAATAATCTTGCGTGCCAGCGTCAGTTGTTTGGTCATGTTTTCCAGTGACCTGAACATCTCCTGATTAAACATGCGAATCCCGCCACGACCACTATTTTTCAGATCATTCAGGGCAATATCGGCACATTTCAGCAGGTTAGAGCTATTCTGGGCATCACGCGGATAAACGGTACAACCAATACTCATACCGATACTCATGCGATGGCCGACATAACTCACAGGTTGTTCCAGTTGGGCATAGGCCAGTTGTGCAGTATTAATCAGCTGGGCTTCGTTTTCTAGGTTTTTGACTAAAATAGCAAATTCATCGCCACCCAGACGGGCAACGACTATATTGTTGGAGCCAAAACAGGCCTGAAAACGCTTGCCCAAGACATGCAGCAAATGGTCCCCGGCAATATGACTCAAAGTGTCATTGATATGCCGGAAATAGTCTAAGTCGATCAGGAGCAGGCCAACCATTATTTGCTGTTGCTTGGCTTTTAGCAGTACCTGTTTAAAGGTCTTATAAAAGGCATTGCGGTTATACAGTCCGGTCAGCTCATCACGCTGAATTACGGCTTTTAAACGGCTTTCAGCTATTTTTTGCTGACTGACATTGCGTGAAACACACAGGATATTTTGGGGAATATTATTTTCGTCCAATACTGGAGTCAGTAAATGATCCCAGTATTGTGGGTCCTCATTCTCCGTCTGGGCTTTTTCTACAAAACGGCTATTCAAACCTTGAGCAGCCTGTTTTAAAGCGCGTTGTCCGGTTTTTTTAACTTCAGCGGGTAACAGGCTTAACCATGAATGCGGGGCAGGCTGCTGTTCAGGATCAATCCCTAACTTATGACAGGCTGACTGATTGATATGACGGATTTCGCCTTGTGGAGACATCACTTTAATACAATCGACACTGGCATCCAGCATGTTTTTCTGGGTAGAAATCACCTGAGACAGTTGCTGCTGAATCTCAAAATATTCATGGATATCGGTCAGTGATACCGACCATTGCAGCAGATGTTCTGCTGTATGCTGAAACTTGATGGCCAAGGTACACATACGGTAGCTGGAATCAGCCGATTTAATCCGGCACTGGGTATTAAAGCCTTGTTGCTGATTCAGGGCAGCATGCCATTGCTCAGAAAACGCTGGCTGATCATCTGGATGAATCAGGCTTTGCCATTCTTTAGGACCATATTCACTTAAATTGGTACCTAAATAATCCGAAAGTGCCTGATTAAAATATTCAATATTATCCTTGCCCAGCACCCAAAGCGGATGCGGCACATCATTGATCAGATCTTGTAATAATCTGGATTTTGCCTGTTGTTCATTAGAAGATTGTATCGAGGTTGAAATAAGCGAATCAGCACATTCCGCAGTTGTTCGTCTAGATTTATTATGCTTCATGCATCCCCACCGATACCACCCAAAGAGCATCCAATCAGTTGCTCAAGTCCATTCTAATTAATATGAGATAATGTGAAATTTACAAGGTTATTAACCTGTAATTAATCATGTTCTATTTATCTACTTTTCATAAGATTAATCCATTCATTGTAAAAAAAATAGAGATTTCTTACATAAATTAAATTTTTCTCATAAATGTTTGAAATATTGGAATCAAAACTACCAGTGTTAGAATGAAAGCAGAATTTAATTTGAGCCAATAATAAGATGTCAGACAGTCATATCCCGCTTCCAGAACGCTTGCGGCCTCGCGACCTTGCAGAAATTATCGGGCAGGATCACTTGCTTGGAGAGAATGCACCTCTACGTCAGATGATTGACCAAGGACATTTACCATCGATTATCTTCTGGGGTCCACCTGGAGTAGGTAAAACCACGATTGCCTTGCTACTTGCCCAAGCGGTGGACCGACCATTTATCAGCCTATCTGCACTCAATACCGGTGTGAAAGAATTGCGTGAAGTCATTGCGGAAAGTAGTGATCTGCTGACGCCTGTAGTGTTTATTGACGAGATTCACCGTTTTAATAAATCCCAGCAGGATGCACTGCTGAATGCCGTCGAAAAAGGCAAAATTACCCTGATTGGCGCGACGACGGAAAATCCATCTTTTGAAGTCAACAGTGCCTTGCTGTCACGTTGTCAGGTCTATACCTTGAATGCGCTGAGTGACGAAGCGATTCAGACCTTACTAACTCAGGCGATTCAGACTGACAAATTCCTGCAGGAACGCTATATTCAGATTGAGGAATTTGACGCCTTATTGCAGTTTGCCGCAGGGGATGCGCGTAAGGCACTCAATCTACTAGATCTGATTGCCAGTATTTTTGAGGCTGATCAGGAAAATATCATTACTAATGCGATTGTGGTCAAAGTCGCACAGCAGAATATTGCCCGTTATGACAAGTCTGGCGAGCAGCACTATGATCTGGTTTCGGCCTTCATCAAGTCGATTCGTGGTAGTGATCCGGATGCTGCCCTGTACTGGATGGCACGTATGCTGAAAGGTGGTGAAGATCCGGTCTTTATTGCCCGCCGTATGCTGATTGCGGCATCAGAAGATATTGGCAATTCCAATCCGAATGCCTTGTTGCTGGCGGGCGAATGTTTCCGCTCAGTTCAAGCGATTGGCATGCCGGAATGCCGGATTATTCTGGGACAATGTGCGGTTTACCTGGCGACCAGTGCTAAAAGTAATAGTACCTATCTCGCGATTAACAAGGCGATGGATCTGGCTGAAAAAACGGCCAATTTGCCAGTGCCTTTACATCTGCGTAATGCACCGACCAAGTTGATGAAAGAGCAGGGTTATGGAGTGAATTATCTGTATCCGCATAACTATCCGGAACATTTTGTTTTGCAAGATTACCTGCCGCCTGAGCTGAAAGGCACCAAACTGTACGAATCGGCACGTAATAAGCGTGAAGTGGAAGGCGAACGTCTGCAGCAACGTCGCTGGCAGCAGGAACAACAGCAGCAGTAAACAAAAAAAAGCCCAATTCAAGGAGAACTGGGCTGAAATAGGATGTCTTGGGGGAGATACATCCTAGAGGGTAAGGGTATAAATCTGGTCGGCAACATCAGATGGATTGCATCTGCTGAGGATGTTGCCGGAATGCAGTAATATTAAGATATGCATTGAATAATGTAAAAACGATCATTTTTATTAATAAAATTCATTTTTTCGATCATAAGATTAGACAATAAAGAACCGGGCTATTAACCCGGTTCTTTGAAGCATTACTAGTGCTTAGATATCTTCAAGATTGATACCTAAACGTGCAGCAACTTCTTCGTACGCTTCAACCACGCCGCCTAGGCCTTGACGGAAACGGTCTTTATCCAGTTTTTTCTTGGTGTCTTTATCCCATAGACGGCAACCGTCTGGAGAGAATTCGTCACCCAGTACGATACGGTCGTGGAACACACCAAATTCAAGTTTAAAGTCAACCAGAAGCATATTACCCGCTTCGAATAATGCTTTAAGCACATCGTTCACTTGGTAAGTCAGTTCTTTCATTTTTGCCAGTTGTTCAGCAGTCGCCCAACCTAAAGCAATCGCTTGAGATTCGTTCACCATTGGATCGCCTAGCGCGTCATCCTTGAAGAACAATTCGAATGTTGGAGGCGTTAATTCTTTACCTTCTTCTACACCCAGACGACGGCATAAAGAACCCGCAGCATAGTTACGTACTACACATTCTACTGGAATCATTTTAAGTTTTTTCACCAGCACTTCAGTCGGTGTCAGCAGTTTCTCAAAATGAGTTTCAATACCAGCAGCAGCCAGCTTTTCCATGATGAAGGCGTTAAAACGGTTATTCACCTTACCTTTACGATCCAGTTGTTCGATTTTTTCGCCATTGAATGCGGACGCATCGTCACGAAAAACTAAAATCAGGTGGTCTTCACTGTCCGTGGTATAGACAGATTTCGCTTTACCAGTATAGAGCAAGGTTTGTTTTAACATGAGGGAACCTTCTACAAAAAAAAATGCCTAGAAAATGTCTAGGCTGGCCAATTTTGGTAAATCTGGTTTAACAGTTCTGCTGCTTTTTCGCGGTCGGCAAAACTGTTATCGGGATTAAACACAGCCAGGGTGTTACTCGAACCTGCGGGAGAGAGTCTTAAAACATAGGTTTGCTGATCGACCTGAATCGCTACTTCATAACGATCTTTATTTTGACCAACGATAGAATGGTTAAGGCTGCTAAGCGTGGCAAGAGTGTATTGCCATATTGTAGCAGCATTTCCATCAATTTTGAGCAGTGGATTTTGATTTCCGTCAGTGACTAATTGCGGCTTTCCCGAAAAATTTTCTTGAGTTTCATCTGCTTGAGTTGAATTTACTGGCTGTGCAGTAGGACGTGGCATCGCAAAGCGGTTACCACGCTGATTTTCAAGCTTTGGTGCATTTTCCAGGGCAAGCGGATCTACGGTCGGAGCAGGGTACAAAGGCGTTGCAGGACGAACCATTGACCCTTCAGGATATTGTAATGGTTGCAGCGTGGTTGTCTCTTTATAGTCCAAGGTACCGTTTTTAAAGGCCATTGAACTACAACCTGCTAAACTGAATACTGAAAGTGCCAGGGTAAGTCCTAAACGTAATTGCATAATCGTTGCTCTTTATTTAATGACGCTCGCTTCTACAAGTGCCTCATGAAGCGGAGCGCGATATTGTTCTGCAAGTGGTGTTAATGGAAGGCGAATACCTGTACCAATTAAGCCCATATCATGGAGAGCCCATTTCACAGGAATTGGGTTTGATTCGCAAAATAGAATATTGTGTAAATTTGCAACCTGAGCATTCATCTCTTCAGAACCTGCCGCATCTCCTGCAATGGCAGCAGCACATACTTCACTCATGACTTTTGGTGCAACGTTGGCAGTCACAGAAATATTGCCTTTGGCACCATGACCCATTAACTCATAGGCAGTTGCATCATCACCTGAGTAAACAGTCATGTTTTTGCCTGTCAGACCTTCAATCAGGGCAGCACCACGGGCTACATCACCTGTTGCATCTTTAATGCCCACGATCTGTGGGATATCTGCCAGACGGATCACGGTTTCATTAGCCATATCCACGCCGGTACGACCTGGAACATTATAAAGAATTTGAGGTAGGTCAACCGCTTCAGCAATCGCTTTATAATGCTGGTATAGACCTTCCTGAGTCGGTTTGTTGTAGTAAGGAGTAACCAGCAGGGCAGCATCAGCGCCAAGTTCTTTGGCTTCCTGAGTCAGCTCGATTGCTTCACGAGTCGAGTTTGCGCCTGTACCGGCAATGATAGGAATACGTTTGTTGGCAACACGAATGATTTCTTTGATCACTTGAGTGTGCTCGCTCATGCTGAGCGTTGATGCTTCACCAGTAGTACCAACCGCGACGATACTGTTAGTGCCTTCTGCAATATGCCACTCAACTAGCTTCTCGAGACCCTTCCAATCTACGCTGCCATCTTCAAACATGGGGGTGACGATTGCGACAATGGAACCCTGAATGGTCTGTGCTTGCTGAGTCATTTTAAAAAACTATCCTATTTGTCCATCCGAAGAGAATGAGAAAACATATTTGGGATGGGTTTGTATTTTGATTTGTAGCAAATTCAATAGATTTGCACTGAATTGAATATTGCTTATGCAAATTATGACTGATCAAACGCATAAGAACAATATGCTTTAGTAAAAGCCACTGAATTCTTTATACAAAGCCTCTAGGCAACAATCAAGTTTTAATCGTTATGATTTTTTGCTGTCCAAATCATCCTTTATCCTCCAGCAGTATGAAAGCTAATGAATTCATTTTTTCAGTAAAAAATACACAGAATAAGTCACTTAAGTGAATTAGATAGATTTAGAAAACATTCTTTTATGGCGTTTTAGGGGAATATTAATATTTATATTCGATGAATTAAGAGCTAAAATATATCCAATAATAAATCTCATTTATGATGAATAAAAAGCAAAAATGCCTGAACTAATCTTTTTTTCGTATTAGTGATCGGCCCCGAATTTTTCTCACTGTTGAATTTCCGGATTTGATGTATAAGTCTAAATCCAAAAATACTGGGATTTTAATACTTCTCATTAATTGCTTTTTTGACTTTATCGAACAGCATCTTAAAGTCATTAATTTTCTGGATTTTTCAGTATATCCGAGCAAATTGTTCAACTTATTGGTAGTTAATTCTCTTTAGCGGCTCATAGATGATGGCCTCTCTTTTGAACGCTGATTGAACAAGGATATTCCAATGGAAAAATCAGACAATAAGCACGCGATCATCACGGTAGGGATCTGCTTTCTGATCGCTGTGATTGAAGGCCTGGATATTCAGGCTGCCGGGATTGCCGCTGCTGGTATTCGTGAGCACTTTGGTCTTGATAGCTCACAATTGGGTGTGTTTTTTAGTGCAGGGATTCTGGGCTTATTGCCTGGTGCACTGGTCGGTGGTCTATTTGCGGACCGTATTGGTCGTAAGAAAGTTTTAATCTGGTTAACCGCAATTTTTGCACTATTTACCTTATGTACCGTGTGGGTGAACAGTTTCCACAGTTTGCTGGAAGTTCGTTTTCTGGCGGGTGCGGGTCTTGGCGGTGCAATGCCAATCTTAATCACGCTGGCTTCTGAAGCCGTGGCTCCACAAAACCGTGGACGTGCCGTGGGCCTGATGTACTGTGGTATGCCAGTGGGTGCTGCAATCTTGTCTTTAATCGCAGCAACTGAATTCGGTGCAAACTGGAAAAATGTTTTTTTACTTGGGTGGTTTATTGCCCATCATTGTGATTCCTCTGATGATGGTGTGTCTGCCTGAATCTAAAGAATACATAAAGGCACAAAACAAGACAGCCGCAGAACGTGCAGCATCTCCTCAGGGTTCATTCAAGGATTTGTTTAACTCTGACAACCTACTTCGTACGCTGTGTATCTGGGTGAGCTACTTCTTCACTCTGATAGTGGTGTACATCATGTTGAGCTGGTTGCCTTCACTCTTTATGGAGCTGGGCTTCACCCGTAAAGATGGTTCAACTGCACAGTTCTATTTCATGGCGACTGCAACGATTGGTACCGTGATTCTGGGTATGCTGACGGATCGCCTGAAAAAAGCGTATGTCATTCTGTTGATGTACGGCGGTATCCTGGCGGGTTTATTAGCGTTGAACGGTGCAAGCTCACTTGAACAGATGTAAATGGCCGCAGCATTGGCAGGTGCCTTCGTGATTGGTTGTCAGGGCGTACTCTATGCCTTTGGTAGTATCGTTTACCCGACTGAAGTACGTGGTACAGGGGTAGGTGTTGCTTCTGCAGTTGGTCATATCGGTGCCATGCTTGGCCCTGCAATTGCGGGTCAGCTACTGACAGCAGGCTTCGGTGCAGCAGGGGTGATCTCGGCAGCGATTCCATGTATCGTAATCTCTGCGGTATGTATGCTGTTCCTGGTCAGCCGTACCAAAGTTTAAAAATAAAAAGATGAATATCCAAAAAGCCTGCACTGATGCAGGCTTTTTATTTTCTAGTATCAGTTCAGCTAAAGACAAATTCTGTCTATGTTTTGCAGAGCAATAGCTTTTACAGTTAACTCATCATACGTTTTATCAGAATGCAGAGTCATTCTATTTTTACCTAAAAGGCTAAAAATTTTCTTTAGTTTTAAGCTATGCTTGGATGCAAACTCAGATTTCAAGGGATGAAAATGATGCAGAATGCGGCGCTGATTGTGGTGGATGTACAAAAAGGATTTACCCCGGGTGGAAATCTGGCTGTTACCAATGCCGATCAGATTATTCCGAATATCAACCGATTGGGGCAGTACTTTCAGAATATTGTGCTGACTCAGGATTGGCATCCGGCAGAGCATATCTCCTTTGCAGACAATCATCCTGCTCAAGCAGCCTATGACACGATTCAGCTGAATTATGGTTCTCAAGTCCTCTGGCCGAGTCATTGTGTACAAGGGACTGAGGATGCTGAATTTCATCCGGAGCTGAACCTTCCGCAAGCCCAACTGATTATCCGCAAAGGCTTTCATCAAAATATCGACAGTTACTCCGCCTTTATGGAAGCTGATCAAAAAACCAGTACTGGTCTGGCCGGCTATTTACGGGAGCGTGGCATTGATACCGTATTTATCGTGGGTATCGCGACCGATTTTTGTGTGGCCTGGACCGCGATGGATGCCTGTAAACTCGGCTTTAAGGCCTATGTCATTGCGGATGCTACCAAAGGCATAGACCTGAATGGTTCGCTACAACATGCCTGGCAGGACATGCTGGCACAGGGTGTAAAACGGATTTATCTGAAAGATATTATTAATGCTGCCTAAGCGCTGACTTAAGGCGATTAGGGCCATTTACCATTATGCAATGGTTTGTTTACTTTGAGGCATCCACAGATGCCTTGATTTCTTTTTCATGACCCCTGGATTTCCCCATGTCAGCACTCCTTCAATTTAGCCAGTTTGTCCAAAAGACCTTTGCTCTGTGGGTCATTCTATTTTCAGCGATTGCTCTGATGCTGCCGGATCTTTTCGTCTGGTTACGCGCCTATATTCCTTGGATGTTGGGTCTGATCATGTTTGGCATGGGCATGACCATGACGCCAGGCGATTTTAAAAGTATCTTGCAAAGTCCTAAGGCCGTCGCGATTGGGGTCGTGGCTCAGTTTATGGTGATGCCAGGGTTAGCCTTTTTGCTCTGTCAGCTATTCCAGCTTCCGGCTGAAATTGCGATTGGTGTAATTCTGGTGGGCTGCTGTCCAGGTGGCACCGCATCCAATGTGATTACCTATATGGCCAAGGGCAATACAGCCCTTTCTGTGGCGTGTACTTCGGTATCGACTTTATTGGCACCGCTTTTGACTCCGGCAATTTTTTATCTGCTGGCCAGCCAATGGATTGAAATTAATGCCTTGTCCATGCTGATTTCGATTCTGCAAGTGGTGCTGTTTCCAATCATTTTAGGTTTGATTATCCGCGCCCTTCTAAAAACCAAGGTAGAAGGCTATATCCAGGTAATGCCAGTAATTTCAGTGATTGCCATTGTCGCAATTGTGGCGGCAATTATTGCCGGCAGCAAAACCCAGATTCTGGAATCTGGTTTAATGATTTTAGGGCTTGTGGCTTTACACAATGGGATGGGCTATTTACTGGGTTATTGGGCCAGTCGCATATTTCACTTGGCAGAAATTGACTGTCGTGCAGTATCCATTGAAGTGGGGATGCAGAATTCTGGTCTGGGTGTGGCCTTGGCGGCGACCCATTTTGCTGCATCTCCCATTACTGCGGTTCCAAGTGCCATTTTCAGCCTGTGGCATAATATTTCAGGACCTGCTTTAGCCACTTATTGGGCTGGCAGACAAACTGAAAAAACGGACACTTAATTGCAATTTGATGACGGCGCCCAACGAGCCATAGCATGATTTTTTTATACGGTGAAAAATTAAAATATTAATTTATATGGATTTATCGAGCTTTGTAACATAAGTGTCATGAAGTCTGCCTAAGATCGCCCCTCAATGATGTGAAACAACAGACTGTAATCAGCAGCATTGAGAGGGCATGGAACAATTTCAGCATTCGTCAGCGACCTATTTTAATCGGGAACTTTCCTTATTTGAATTTCAGCGTCGTGTCTTGGCACAAGCACTCGATCCGAATTTACCGATTTTAGAGCGCTTAAACTTCCTGATTATTTTTTCCCGTAACCTGGATGAGTTTTTTGAAATCAGGATTGCCGGGCTGATGAAACAGCAAGATCTGAATGCGACTACCCGGACGCCTGATGCTGTACCCACCGAGCTGATTCTACAAGAACTGTCCCAGTCCATTCATGCCACAGTGAACAAACAGTATGAGGTTCTGAATCATGCAATTTTGCCTGAACTCCAGGCGCAGGGGATTCAGTTTCTTCAATACCAGGATCTTCTGGAAAAACATAAGGCCTGGATTGCAGCCTTTTTTGCCAAAGAAGTGCAACCGGTACTGACCCCGATCAGTCTGGATCCTTCACATCCTTTTCCACGTTTGGTGAATAAAAGTCTGAACTTTATTATCAGCTTGGAAGGTAAAGATGCCTTTGGCCGTGAAATCGAGATGGCAATTGTGCCGGCACCACGTTCCTTACCCTGCCTGATTAAAATTCCGGAAGATGTCACCGGAAACAATACCACCCAGATCTTTCTGACTGCGATCATCCAGCAGCATATCAGTGATTTGTTTCCCGGCATGAAAGCGACCGGATGTTATGCCTTTCGGGTTACCCGCAATGCCGATCTGGTATTGTCGGAAGATGTCGATGATCTGGCGGTGGCTTTAAAAGATGAACTGTGTTCGCGCCGCTTTGGTCGTGCAGTACGTCTGGAAATTGAAAATGACTCTCCACAGAACATCATCGACTATTTGCTGGATGAATTTGATCTGACGGAACAGGAGCTGTACCGGATTGATGGACCGATCAATTTGTCCCGCCTGAGTACCAGCTTTGAGCGTCCGGAATTAAAGTATCCGCATTTTAGTCCGGTCATTCCGAAAATTTTCCGTAAACAGAAAAGTATTTTTGAAATTTTAAAGGCACAGGATGTGCTGCTGCATCATCCTTTTGATTCATTCCAGCCGGTGATTACTTTACTGCGCGAAGCGGCCAAGGACCCGGCGGTGCTGGCGATCAAGCAGACGCTATATCGCAGTGGTCCGGATTCGGAAATTGTTCAGGTGCTGGCAGAAGCCGCACGGAATGGCAAGGAAGTCACGGCCGTGATTGAATTGCGGGCGCGTTTCGATGAAGAATCCAATATTATGGTGGCCAATATCCTGCAAGAAGCCGGGGCAGTGGTGGTCTATGGCATCGTCGGTTATAAGACCCATGCCAAAATGATTCTGATCGTCCGGCGTGAAAATCAGGAACTACTGCGTTATGCGCATCTAGGTACCGGAAACTATCATGCCGGGAATGCCCGCATGTATACCGATTACGGCCTGATGACCACACAGCTGGATATCTGTGAAGATGTGCATCGCATGTTCCAGGAACTGACCGGCATGGGCAAAATGGCCAAACTGAAAGCCTTGCTGCATGCACCGTTTACCCTGCATAGCGAACTGCTTAAACTGATTGAGCAGGAAAAGGCATTTGCCCTAGCTGGAAAAGCCGCGCATATCATCATCAAAGTGAATGCGTTGACTGAACCGCAATTGATTGCTGCCCTCTATCAGGCGTCACAGGCCGGGGTGAAAATTGACCTCATTGTGCGTTCAATCTGCTGCCTGATTCCACAAGTCACCGGCATGTCAGAAAATATCCAGGTCCGTTCAATCGTTGGACGTTTCCTGGAACATACCCGAGTCTATTATTTTGAGCATGGTGGCGCCAAGAAACTGTATTGTGCCAGTGCCGACTGGATGGGGCGCAACCTGTTTTCCAGGGTCGAAACCTGTTTCCCGGTGCTGGATCCAGAGCTGAAAAAACGGATTTATAAAGATGGCCTGATCAGCTATTTAAAAGATTGTCAAAATGCATGGGAATTAGATGCCGATGGTCAATGGCATAAAGTCCCTTGTCAGGATCCGGCCCAGCCTTATAATGCCCAGCAATATCTGCTGGAACAAAAACAGTTAAAAATTTAAAGGGTAGTCCAAGACACGCTGGCGTATTTGTTTTGTACCCATCAAAAAGCCGGATATTGGATCCGGCTTTTTTTAATTGCAACATGTCCCGTCCTGAAATAAGT
>NZ_DDLD01000098.1:0-55041 GCF_002339435.1 Acinetobacter sp. UBA2581
TCTTTGTGCAACAAAGCCGTTGTATGAGAAAACTATAAAATTATTATTTAGATTTTTCTAATATACTTAATTAAGCGACATCCATGTCATCAAATATTAAGTAAATTAATATTCTTAAATCCTTTAAATACTATTTTTAAACTCAAACCTTCTGAATAAACAGCTCTCGATCAAAACGATACTGCGGGAAGAACACACCATCTTTGGCACGTTCACCAGCACCAATCACCATCACAGGATATTGCTGGTCATTTAGGTCTAGAAGTTCACGAACCATCGGTTCATCGAAACCTTCCATCATACAGCTATCAAAACCATAAGCACGTAAAGCCAGTACCAGGTTCTCACAGGCCAATGCTGTGGTTTTACTTGCCCATAGCTTGGCATCGGCAGGACTAAATGCAGAAACAGGCATTTGTTTATCGAGTGTACGAGCTACTTTGAAAGCAACTTTCTTAAAGTTACCAAAGGCATTCAAATAACCGGTCTTGTAGTTATAGGGAATGTACTTATAGTACTTTTTAATGGCTGGTGGAGCCTCAGGAAATGGAAACTCGCTGATATTCAGTTTTGCCATTTCATCTACACGGTCAGTACGTGCCACACAGACAATCAGCTCTGAAGCTGTTTTAGCAGCAAGCTGGCTCATACATGCTTTAACCAGACGTTTTTTCTTGGATGGGTTCTGCACCACATAAAAAGTCCACGGCTGCAGGTTTGAGGAGTTTGGTGCCAGCAAGGCCAGATCCAGACAGGCATCCAGTACTTCAGCAGGAATTGGCTTCTTGGTAAATTTACGCACTGAACGGCGGCTTTCGATGACCTTGCGGAAATTGTCTACATCAATATCCTGAGGAGCAGGTTCGTAGTAACGTTTCTTTTCAGGATTTGAACTATCGGTTGTTTGAGAAGTCGTTTGGGAGTTTTTATTAGTCATAAGCTAGATTCTTTCAAAAAAATAAAAGATTGAGGCAGTCTAAACTGCCTCAATTAAAAGATAAGTTTCAGAATTAGTTGAATTGTGTGAAATCAGGTTTCCGTTTTTGCATAAACGCCTGAACGGCTTCCGTCATTTCAGGTGAACCCACACGTTTCATAAATATCTCAGCTTCATCATCAATACACTCGATAATTTCAGCCAGATTATGCTTCATTAATGCTTTGGTCTGCTTAATGGAAGCAAGTGGTAAAGCAGCCAAAGTTTGTGCCTGTTTTTCAGCAGCAGCATAGACATCTTCCTCAATGCTATTTACCAGACCTGCACCCAATGCTTTTTCACTATTAAATCGTTGTGCAGTAAGCAGTAACTCAGCTGCTTTATGATAGCCAGCTTGTTGTACTAGCAGTTTACTTGAAGCGCCTTCAGGCGACAGGCCAAGGCTAACAAATGGAATTTGGAACAGGGCAGTATTGTCACTATAAACCAGATCAGCATGCAGCAGAATCGTTACCCCGATCCCAATCGCTACACCACGAACGGCAGCAATTAGAGGCTTGGAAAATTTTGCAGCGGACTTCAACAGCACAAAAGGAGGGGTATTGCCAGCCTTACCTTGTAGAGGCGTCTGAATAAACTTCATGAAGTCCTGCATGTCATTGCCGGCACTAAAGTCTGCATCCTGACCACGTAGAATCACGACACGCACACTACTATCCTGATCTGCTTCATCCAGTGCCTGTGCGATCCATAGATATAGTTCGCCGTAAAGCGCATTTTTTGCCTCAGGACGGTGAATGGCTAAGGTCAGTACGCCATTGTCTAAATTCGCATTTAAATGCTGATGCGGTTGTTGAATACAGCTCAGTGTCATCGTACTATCCTTGCTTTATTAATATGAATTTATTGGCGCTTATTATGTCGCAAAAAATTCCCTGTGGCATAACTGATGCGTTCATAAAAGTAAGATGTGCTATGAAATATAAATTTGATTACCTGGTGTTTATTGGTCGTTTTCAACCTTTCCATCTGGCCCATATGCAAACGATTAAAATTGCCTTGCAGCAGAGCCAGCAGGTGATTCTGGCATTAGGCTCAGCACAGCAAGAACGCAATATTAAAAATCCATTTCTAGCCACTGAACGTGAAGAAATGATCCTGTCGAATTTTTCTGAAGCAGATCAGAAGCGCATTAAATTTGTCCATGTCATTGATGTCTATAATGATGAAAAATGGCAAAAACTGGTGAAATCGCTGGTGTCTGAAGTAGTTGAAGCAGAAGCAAAAGTTGGTCTAATTGGACACTTTAAAGATGAATCTTCTTATTATTTAAGTTTGTTCCCAGAGTGGGAAATGGTGGAACTCGATAGCTTGGTGGGTGCAATTTCAGCCACCCCGTTACGTGAAGCGTATTATCGCGGTGAAGTGGTGGAATCAGCTTTTCCTTTAGGCACCAGTGAATTTTTACATAAATTTAAAAATAATGAGATTTATCAACAATTGGTCAACAAGTTTGAACTAAATGATAAAACAAATCTCGGCTGAAACCGTTTTAAGGTAGTGAGTTCATTTGATTGTTAAGGATGAACACAATGAATCTATTCCTGAAACATATAGCTTATGCGGGCGCTCTATCTGCTATGTGTATATCGGCTGCGTATGCTAAAAGCTGGACATTGACGCCTCAAAGTAGTGTCGGCTTTAGCATTAACTCCTTGGGTTTGAATGTGGTAAAGGGAAATTTTCAAGAGTTCAAGGCAACCATGCAGTTTGATCCCGATAAGCCAAAACAATCATCTACTGAGTTCACTATGCAGGTGGATAGCTTGGAGGTTTCCAAACCCAGCCTTAAAAATATGATTATGGGTGAGGACCTGTTTCATGCATCTCGCTATAAAACAGTCAATTTCAAAAGTACGCAGTTTAAGCCAAATGGTACGAATCGTTATCAGGTCATGGGTCAACTTACTCTAAGAGGTGTTACTCGACCAGTGGTATTCGATACCACGCTGACACCGAACAAGGGTAATCCTAATTTACTCGATGTGAAATCCACCACGGTGATTAATCGTTCAGATTTTGGGATGAAGAAAGCCACTGCAGGCGTGGGTGAAAAAGTTAATATTCATTTAATGGGGCAGTGGAAAACCCAATAATGTGATATTCAATTTCTGTGAATTCGACAGGACATCATAGAACTGTTTAATGAACTGGATTATTCATACATTGTTCTGCCTGTTCTAGAATGACTTTGGTTAACTGTTTTAGAGCGGGAGACTGCTGTTTCCAGTGATGCCAATATAAAGGTACATCACAACTGCATTCAGGTAGTATCTCGATCAATGTCCCATTTTGAATCCGGTCCGCAATTTGATAGTCCGGAACCAAACCATATCCTACTCCAGAAAAAATAGCATCCGCAAAGGCGGTCGAGGAGGGGATATAGTGAAAAGGAAAACATTGCTGGTTTAAGCCAAATTGAGCCAACAGTAGATGGCTATGTAAATGATCCTGATCATTATAAATCACAGCGGGTGCCTTACGCAGTGATTCCCGGTGAATGCCTTGTTTAAACCAGGAATGCACAAAGGCAGGTGTTGCGACCATTCTATAATGCATCTGTCCAATAAAATGAGCCTTACAGCCTGGCATGGCTTCACTCTCACTGCTAATACAGGCATTGACTTGACCCTGCTCTAGAAGCTTATGAGTTTCACTTTGAACAGCAACCTGAAGATTCAAAGTAATTTTCTCTGCAAGCAGAGTGGTGTTCAGACAGGGAAATAACCAGGTTGCAAGAGAATCTGCATTTACCGCAATATGAATCGAGCTAAATTCTGCTTTATTTTGACCATTTAATTGCTGGATTAATTGTTGCTGCAACAGACGTTGATGCTGCAAATAATTCAGTAAGGTTTGACCGGCATTGGTCACTTTACAAGGACGCTCACGTAGCACTAGAACTTGCCCCAAATCTCTTTCCAGATTCTGTACTCTTAAAGTGACTGCTGAAGCCGTAATATTTAATACTTTTGCGGCAGCATCAAAACTTTGGGTTTCTGCGACGGCTAAAAAAGCATCACAGTTTTTAGAATTAAGTGGCATAGCTTACCTAAATAAAATTTAGTCTGAATGATATTTTCTTAATTATATTTAATTGAAAAGAATAACATAGATAATGATCTCCATCTTTATAATTCCATGATATTCCAATGTTAAATGCATATATACAAGGTCTGGCAGTAGGCTTTAGCCTGATTATTGCCATTGGTGCACAAAATGCTTTTGTATTGAAACAGGGTTTGAAACAGCAGTATGTCTTTGCGATCTGTATGTGTTGTGCCTTATCTGATGCGATATTGATTTTTGCCGGTGTTCTGGGATTTTCACAATTGATGCTGGTCAATCCGCACTGGATCAATATGGCGAAATATCTGGGCGCGACTTTTCTGGCGATCTATGGCGCTCAGCATTTTTATCAGGCCTGGAAGAATGAGCAGCGTCTGGACACAGATCAAAAAGATGTGCCTTCTTTATATAAAGTTTTGCTGATCTGTTTAATGCTGACCTGGCTCAATCCGCATGTCTATCTGGATGCTTTGGTCTTGATTGGTTCCATCTCCACCCAATATTCCAATGCACAGATACAATTTGCTTTAGGAGCGATTAGTGCGTCCTTTGTATTCTTTTTTGGACTGGGCTATGCAGCACGTTATTTGCAACCTATTTTTCAGCGACCACAAGCCTGGAAAATATTGGATATACTTATTGGCTGTGTAATGTGGTCGATTGCGGTTTCTTTAGTGAATTGAATTATTCTTTGCAGCAACTCTAAAGAAGAAGGCATGATATTTCTATGCATGCCTTTTTGATTTTATGAAACACCTTAAGCAGCCTGTAAAGCTTTCAAATCTTCTAAAACCTGTTCAGCATGGCCAGCAGCTTTTACCTTGCGGTATTCTTTGACCAGTTTTCCATTATGGAAAATGAAGGTAGAGCGTTCAATGCCCATGACTTTCTTGCCATACATATTCTTTTCTTTAATGACATCAAAGTGTTTGCATAACACTTCTTCTTTATCACTGATCAGATTAATGGTCAGATTCTGTTTTTCAGTAAAGTTCTGATGCGCTTTAACTGAGTCACGTGATACGCCCAAAATAGTCGTATTCAGTGCATCAAACTGATCTTTTAAACAAGAGAAGCCGACTGCCTGAGTAGTACAGCCAGGTGTCGAATCTTTAGGATAAAAATAGATCACCAGCCATTCTGCATTTAATTGGGCCAGATTAATTTCACCTGTAGTGGTCGGAAAAGTGTGCTCAAGTAAGCTGATCTCAGACATGATCTCTCCAATTTTTCTAAATTTTTTCAAAAAAATAAGCCACATTATAGTGGCTTATCCTAGAAAAACATCCGTCAGGATTATTTCTTTTGAGCGGCTTTATTGGCTTCTGCAGCAAGTGAATTTAATTTACCTGCGAGCTGTGGGCCTACACAAGACTGCACGTTCTGGCTTTGTTTTTTAACAAAGTCTAAAGTAGCAGGGTTTTTCTTCTGGTTGATGGTGCTTTGAATCTGCCATTTCTGAGCTTGAGTTAATTTACCTTCTGCATCCACTTCACATGTACAAAGCTTATTCACATCAGACTGAGTCAGTTTTTTGTACTTCACTGCCTGTTTGTAGGGAATAGCGCAGGCTTTAATTAAACCGTCACGCACATTTGAACTGCTTCCAGCATTTTTCATGGCAGTTGTATATTCTTTTTTCATCGCCTCAAATTCTGCTTTTGCCTTAGCTTGATCATTATTTGCAAAAGATGCAGTTGAAAATAGGGCAGACAAAGAGAGTAGGGTAGTCGCAAGTAATTTGGCTTTAATATTCATAATATGGATTTATAACCTTGATCGATTTTAAAGGTAATAACGTGTCGGGTCTTCAACACCTGCATCAGCAAAACCTTGCTTGCGTAAACGACAACTGTCACATGTTCCACACGCACGTCCTTGGTCATCTGCTTGGTAGCAAGATACCGTTTGACTGTAGTCTACGCCATGTTCTAGGCCTAAGCGAATGATATTTGCTTTGGATAAATGTAACAAAGGTGTTTCAAATTTCAGGGCTTGACCTTCAACACCGACCTTGGTTGCAAGGCGTGCCATATTGGCAAAAGCTTCAATAAATTCCGGGCGGCAGTCTGGATAACCTGAATAATCCACCGCATTAATCCCGATCACAATTGCCTCTGCACTGAACACTTCTGCAGCGGCCAAAGCATAAGATAAGAAGATGGTATTTCGTGCAGGCACATAGGTTACCGGAATACCTTCCTGCAATTGGTCTGGTACCTCAATGCTATGATCAGTAAGGGCTGAGCCGCCCAAGTTACCTAAATCAATATTGATGACACGATGTTCTACACCCGAGCGTTGAGCCAGCGCGCGAGCTGCATCAAGTTCTGTAGTAGAGCGTTGGCCATACATAAAACTCAGTGCGATACATTCATAGCGTGCCTGCGCCCAAGCCAGACAGGTTGTTGAATCTAATCCGCCAGATAACAATACAATGGCACGAGGGCGCATAACAAATACTCCAATATAGTAAATTTACAAAAATTAACGACCAGTTTCATCATTCCATAACAACTTGTGCAGCTGCAGCTGGAAACGAACAGGGAGATGGTCTTCTAAAATCCATTGAGCCAGATCACGTGCCAATTGTGGCAAGCGCGCAGCTCCTTTTTCAACTGCAAAGGCAGGGGAGAACCAGACCGTACTGACTTTTTCATTCAACTGGTACTGTTCTACCTGCTGTTTTGACCATTCATAATCTTCACGATTACAGATCACAAACTTAATCTGGTCATGCTGAGTTAAATGGTCCAGATTTGTAAGCAAATTTCGTGCAACTTCACCTGAAGTTGGTGTTTTTAAATCCAGAACTTTGGATACCCGTGCATCCACTTTAGAAACATCTAACGCACCGCTGGTTTCTAAAGAGACTTCACAGCCTAAATCTGCAAGTCGTTGCATCAGAGGCAGGGCGTTCGGTTGAGCCAATGGTTCACCACCGGTCACACAGACATAAGGCGTTTTAAAATCAAGCGTGGTCTGGATGATGTCATCTAAAGATTTGCGCTCACCACCTTCAAAAGAATACGTAGTATCACAATAGGTACAGCGCAGTGGACATCCGGTTAAGCGGATAAATACGGTTGGTAAACCTGCAGTATTGGCTTCACCTTGTAATGAATAGAAGATCTCCGTAATGCGTAAGCCCGCAGACGGATCAGAAACTGGAATTGCGGAAGATCGAAGCGTATTCATAACAACATTAACCACTGAAAAATAAATAACAATGTATAAAAATAAAAATCCCTACGATCATTGCTGACCGTAGAGACGAGGAGCGGTTGAAGCTCCGAGGAACACAAATGTTTCCTCTAAGTTAAGACATCTTAGTCTTCGCGTAGCAGATCGTTCAGGCTAGTTTTAGCACGAGTTTTCGCATCTACTTTTTTCACGATTACAGCTGCATATAAGCTGTATTTACCGCATTTAGATGGCAGGCTGCCTGATACTACAACAGAACCAGCAGGTACACGGCCATAATGGATTTCGCCAGTTTCACGGTCATAAATCTTGGTAGATTGACCAATGAATACGCCCATTGAAATTACAGAACCTTCTTCAACGATTACGCCTTCAACGATTTCAGAACGTGCACCAATGAAACAGTTGTCTTCAATAATTGTTGGGTTAGCTTGAAGCGGTTCAAGAACACCACCGATCCCTACACCACCAGACAAGTGAACATTTTTACCGATTTGAGCACATGAACCTACAGTTGCCCAAGTATCGACCATTGTACCTTCATCTACATAAGCACCGATGTTCACATAAGAAGGCATCAGTACCACGTTTTTCGCTTGGAAAGAACCTTTACGCGCTACCGCCGGAGGAACAACACGTACGCCAGCAGCTTTAAATTGCTCGTCAGTCCAGTCAGAGAATTTAGTATCTACTTTGTCGTAGAAGCGAAGATCACAAGCTTCCATTGGTTTGTTATCGTTTAATTTAAATGATAACAATACCGCTTTCTTAATCCATTGATGAACAACCCATTCACCTTCGATTTTTTCAGCAACACGTAAAGTACCATTGTCCAGGCCAGCAATTACTTCCTCAACTGCTTGACGGATTTCAGCAGGACAGTCTGCTGCTGTGAAATTCGCACGGTCTTCAAACGCTTGTTCAATGATTGTTGAAAGCTGAGACATGATCTTCCTTCCAGAAAAAAATTTCCGATATTTTACACTATATTGCTCTAAAAAGATGGAAAACTAGGAGGGGTGCTGAATTAAATTCGCAAGTAAAGTGATTAGTATCCTTTTCGTATTTTAGATATGTACAAACATTGTTTAAAAAAGGCTTATCATTCAACAAGAAAAATTAATATGTATCAAAAAATAACAAAAGCCTAGCAAAACACAAATAAAAAATATTCATTGGCTCCTTTATATTGAGCTCATCACGAATAACTAATGATGAAAAAAAAGTTCTTTTGAGGAGAGAAATAATGAAAGCTTTATATCAACTTTTAGCAGTATCCGTTCTAGCTGCCACAGCTGGATCTGTTATGGCTGCTGATGAAACAATTGTAACAGATGAAGGCGTAGCTGAATTCTCTTTCTTTAAACCTGCAGCTGTTCGTGCTGAAGTCGGTACTACCGGTTACGGTGGCGCGATCTCTTGGAATGCTAACCCTTATGTAGGTGTTACTCTAGGTTATAACGGTGGTGATATTTCATGGTCAGATGATTTATCAATCAACGGTTCTAAATATGACTTAGATATGGACAATAACCTGACTTATTTAAATGCTGAGATTCGTCCTTGGGCGAACTGGTTCTATATGGCAGCCGGTGTAGCATATATCGATAATGATTATGATATCGATCGTCGAGTAGATCCAGAGCGTGGTTTTACAGTAAATGGCAAAGATTTTACAGCTGGTGCAGATGGGGTACGACTTAATGGTCAATTATCCTACAAAAATAATATTGCTCCGTATGTAGGTATTGGTTTCTCTCCAGCAATTACTAACCGTTGGGGTGTATTTGGCGAGTTGGGTGCATACTATAATGGTAACCCACGCGTTAATTTAGTAAGTGAAGGAACTGTAGAAGCGCGTCAAGGTGAATTTGAACAAGCTGTAAGAGATGAAGAGCGTGAAATTCGTGAAGATAATAAATACGAATGGCTTCCAGTCGCAAAACTGGGTGTAAGCTTCCGCTTCTAATATTTTACTTAATACAAAAAACGGGCTTCGGCCCGTTTTTTGTTGTTAGAACAATTTTAAAAGTGATAACCCAGTTTCAAACCTAGGATCCAAGCACTGTTATCAGAAACTGCGGATAAACCTGCGATCTGCGGCGTAATAGGTTCGGATAAGGAAATTTCAGGTTTTTGAAACTTTAAATAATATAGTCCTGTAGCAATATCCCAGGTTTCTTGAATCTTATAAAGATGACCTAGTCCGATGCCCCAATAACCATCACTCGGATTCAGGGTTGAAGCCGGATTTCCTGTACCAGAATCCCATAAGAGTTCGATAGAATTTATGCCAAAAGATGGCCATTGATAAGCAAGTCCGATTTTTCCAGACCATTGATCCTCACGATAATCAATCATCCTGAATGGTTTTACTTCCGGAAACTGTAAGGCCGCATAGTCAATTACAGCGCCAAATTTAGGCGGCTGGATCACGAAATTTTGCCAGTTTGACCAACGCAGCGTGCCATAGAGCGCATTTCGATCAGTTAAAGCTGTCTGAAAATCCAAGTTCACAGACTGTGGAGTTTGAATTTCTGTATAAGGTGCTGGATTCGTACCTACAATAATCGACTCAGTGGTTTTATTGTGATGAGTAATTGCAGAGCGATAGGTCAGTGCGGTTCTAAAAAAATATTCTTGAATCTGATAACTGATTCCAGCAAGCCAGCCCCGAGCGGCATCTCGTTCAAATGTGGCCCGATAACCATTGAATATATAAAATGTCTGTCCGGATAAATATAAATTTCCTTCTAAGCTTTGATAACTTAGCCCTGTATAAAAATTCCAGTTATCGTTTGGTTGAAAGCCAATTAATGAGGTCAAATTATGGCTCTCAAACTGAATGGTAGCAGCCTCAATTGGAAGTGTTGCACCTGCAAAAGCAGGATCATAATGATAAGCGATATCTATAGAATAAGGCTGATCGTAAATCAGTTCCCACGACACTTGAGGATTCAACTGGAATTTTAATGCGACATTAGAGATCAATTGGTTATGGACAAGATTTCCTGTTGAAAAATCCGTGATGCCTAATTGTTGCAGCTCTTCGGTATGTTGTACCTGACCGCTGATATCAGGGCGAACCCAAGCCAGTGAAACTTCAGCATAATTATTTTTTTCAAAAAACGATTGGATGCTTTGGTTAGATTGCTCAAAAGCGGCAGCAAAACTTGTCCCGGAAAAAATCAGTCCACATCCCAAGAGGGAAAATTTTTAGCTCATCATTAATATAATTTATTTATTGAATTATACTGTGATTATGCTTGATTTTTAATGAAATAATCTACTGGTAAAATTGAAAAAAGAGGCGATAGGCCTCTTCAATTTAGATAGTACAATCCATATTATTCATCTGGATAAGCGACTTTTTTCAGTGCCTTGATATCTGCATCTGGTGAGCATAAAGAAATAAACTCATAACCATAACCACGTAATAAGTGGCCTTTACGTACTGCAATCCAGGTAGTATTTACCCCAAAAATATCGGTTTTAATCTGTTTCAGACGATAGTCACGTTCTGGATCATAAGCCAGATCATTGACAATACCGACACCCATGTTGAGCTCGACATAAGTTTTAATAACATCGGCGTCCAGAGCTGACATTACAATATCCACATCCACACCGGCTTCTTCAAAGGCTGAGTCGATTTTAGAACGGCCTGTAAAACCACCGTGATAAGTAATAATCGGATAGCCAGCGAGGTCTTCAATACGAACCTGTTCTTTGCTATTCAGCGGGTGATTTTGCGGCGTAATAATACTGTGCTGCCAGTTATAATAAGGCACACTCGCCAGATTTTCTTCAGTCGTTAAGGCTTCAGTCGCAATCCCGATATCTGCTTCACCCTGAAGAAGCATTTCAGTGATTTCCATTGGACTGGCTTGTTGCAAAATTAGATGAACTTTCGGAAATTCTTTTTTAAATTGGTTCACGATTGGCGGTAATACATAACGTGCCTGGGTATGTGTTGTTGCAATCGTTAATGTACCTTCATCGACCTTGTTAAAATCATCTGCAAGACGTTTGATATTGTCTGCATCAACCAGCATACGCTCTACAATGCCAAGAAGTGCCTGACCTGGTTCAGTCAGTCCTAAAAGGCGTTTACCTTTACGGATAAATAGCTGTACACCAAGCTCATCTTCTAAATCTTTAATATGCTTACTGACCCCTGACTGCGAAGTATAAAGCGCGGCTGAAGCTTCAGTTAAGTTAAAATTCTGTCTAACAGTTTCTCGAATAATTCTTAATTGTTGGAAATTCATAATTCTTTACCCTATAAGAGGATGGGGCATTTAAAAGCCCCATCTTGCAGTCTTACGCGACCTGGTTTTCAAATAAATGCAGATTTAATGCACTCAACCAAACAGTTTGATCCGGACGGAATTGATGAGCGCGGGCTTCTTCTGGTGTAAGTGAAATTTCAATCAGATTACCTTGGCGGTCATTCAGTTCCGCAACGACTTTTCCTGCAATCCAGAGTTCACGAATAAACGTGGCCTGAATCGCATTCTCTTGTGGTTGTGCATGAATACGCAGTTCATCCGGGCGAGCGAATACAATGACATTACCCTGAGCTGCCTGTTTGGCGGCATCGAACTGGATACGATCTTCACCTAGCTGAAGTATGCCGCCATTATTCTGGCCTTCGAAACGGTTAGCTTGTCCCAGGAAGTCAAACACGAATGGTGTTTTCGGTGTTTCATACACTTCACGTGGTGAACCGATCTGTTCTACATTGCCTTTGTTCATCACCACGATCTGATCTGCAACTTCTAAGGCTTCTTCCTGGTCGTGAGTGACAAAAATTGAAGTAATGTGCAGTTCATCATGCAGGGTACGTAACCAGCGGCGCAGTTCTTTACGGACTTTGGCATCTAGTGCGCCGAATGGTTCATCCAGTAATAGTACACGTGGCTCAACGGCTAGTGCACGCGCAAGTGCAATACGTTGACGCTGACCACCAGAAAGCTGAGCCGGATAACGGTCTGCCAGGAAGCCAAGTTGTACTAGATCAAGCAAACGGGTCACACGTTTTTTAATTTCTGCTTCTGATGGACGGGTTGAACGTGGGCGTACACGTAGACCAAAAGCCACGTTATCGAATACGGTCATATGACGGAACAGGGCATAGTGCTGGAATACAAAACCCACTTCACGTTCACGGACATGAACATTGGTTGCATCCTGTCCTTCCAGAATCACCTGACCACCGTCAGCAGATTCCAGACCAGCAATGATACGCAGTAGAGTCGTTTTACCACAGCCTGAAGGACCGAGAAGGGCAACCAACTGACCATCCGGGAAATCTAGGGAAATGTTTTTCAGTGCATGGAATGCACCAAAGTGTTTTTCAATATTTTTAACTTGAATACTCATGTGGGCATTCCTTAAGAAACTGTTGAATCGTCATTACGTTTGTCTTGTTTTTCCTGGCGCAGTTCGACCCAGGTTTTCAGAACCAGAGTCACAATTGCGAGGAGAGCCAGGAGCGATGACACGGCAAACGCAGCACTAAAGGTATATTCGTTATATAGAATTTCGACGTGTAGCGGCAAAGTATTGGTTTCACCACGAATATGGCCAGAAACCACTGATACTGCACCGAACTCACCCATGGCGCGGGCATTACACAGAATTACGCCGTAAATCAGACCCCATTTGATATTTGGCAGGGTCACTTTCCAGAAGGTTTGCCAGCCAGATGCACCGAGTACAATAGCAGCTTCTTCTTCTTCAGTACCTTGCGCTTCCATTAAAGGGATCAGCTCACGTGCTACAAAAGGTACAGTAATAAAGATCGTTGCTAGAACAATCGCAGGAACGGCGTAAAGGATCTTAATGTCATTATCCATCAACCAGCCACCCATCCAGCCTTGAGTACCGAAAATCAGTACGAGCATCAAACCTGCAATAACAGGTGATACCGAGAAAGGCATATCGATAATGGTGGTCAAAATTGATTTACCCGGGAAGTTAAACTTCGCTACTGACCAGGCTGCAGCTACGCCGAATATTACATTCATTGGTACCGCGATCACAGCCGTTAGTAAAGTCAGTTTCACCGCAGATAAAGTATCTGGATGAACAAGGGCTTGCGTATATACGCCCACCCCTTGTTTAAATGCTTCAACAAAGACCAGAACCAAAGGCAGAATCAGGCAGCTTAAAAAGAAGATCAGTGCAATCGCAATCAGGGTATAACGTACCCAGGTCGGCTCACGAGTCGCATCGCGGGATTGCAATTTTTCAGCCAGCGCATTGCTGTTGGTATTTAAACTCATCGTGCAGTTCTCCCGGTACGGCGGCTTGCCCAAGCTTGCAATAAGTTAATCAGGAAGAGCATCACAAAGGAAATGAGCAGCATCACTACAGCAATTGTGGTCGCACCTGCATAGTCATATTCTTCCAGACGGGAAATAATCATTAATGGCGCAATTTCAGTTTCAAAGGGCTGGTTACCGGCAATGAAAATGACCGAGCCATATTCACCGACACCACGTGCAAAGGCCAAAGCAAAACCTGTGATCAGTGCTGGCAGCAGAATCGGGAAAATGACTTTGGTGACAATCTGAAAACGGTTTGCACCGAGTGCAGAAGCCGCTTCTTCCAGTTCAGTTTCTAAATCAGAAAGAACTGGCTGTACCGTACGGACCACAAAAGGAATACCGATAAAGATCAAAGCCAGGGTAATACCGATCGGGGTATAAGCCACCTTGATGCCAATTGGATCTAAATACTGACCAATCCAACCAGTCGGTGCATATAAAGAAGTCAGAGCAATACCGGCAACTGCAGTTGGTAGGGCAAAAGGCAGATCGACCAGTGCATCGACAATGCGTTTACCCGGAAAGCTATAACGCACCAGACACCATGCCAGTAACAGGCCAAAAACTACATTAATCAAAGCAGCGATAATGGCTGAACTAAAGCTTAACTGTAATGATTTCAAGATACGTTCAGAGCTCAGGATTTCCCATAAGCCTTCCCAGCCAATGCCGAGTGATTTAATAAAAACGGCAGATAACGGGATCAGAACGATTAATGACAAATACGCTAGGGTAAAGCCTAGAGAAAGACCAAATCCTGGCAGCACTCGGGATCGCTGCGACATGATTACTCCTCAAAAGAGAGAATGCTGGTTAAAGTTAATCAGCGAAAATTAGAAAATAGAATCGGCACAAGCATAATTTGCAGGGACTAAAATGCAAATTTAAAATAATACTTGCTCTCATCAACTTTGCTGATATGGTGCATAGCCTTTTCTGAAATCAAATATTGTTCAATTTCAGGGAAAGGACCAAAACCGGAAGCAACATTGACATGGCCTACAGCTCCCAGATTAATCGGTTTGATTTTCCAGGCTTTTGCCAGAACCTGGGCATCTTCAAAACTTAGCCATGGATCATTTTCACTGATCAGCAAAGTCGTTGGAGCCTGAATCTTGAGCTGCTGGAAATAGGCGCTGTAATCCGTCTGGCTATCACGGGCAAAACCATTTTCCCCAAAACGTGCCGGATTGGCAGGTGCAACCAGAACCAGATTTTTGACTTTAGTATTCAGTTCAGGATGCTGGGCCAGTGATGCCACGCTGGTCAAACAGCCAAAGCTATGTGCCACAATCTGTACATCATCTGGAATGGCTTGCAGAGTTTTAACAAATTCTGTGACCCATACATCCAGTACCGGATGATTCCAGTCCTTTTGCTGCACACGGGAGCAACGCATGAGCCGGTGTTGCAGGCAGGTTTGCCAGTGATTGTATTCACTGCCACCTACACCGGGAACAATAAGCGTATGAGTCATGTCGATGCTCCTGTATGAAATCAGTTTAAATTATTTTTTTGCGCTGTTAGCTTTAACGATCTGGTCAAAAACACCACCATTTTCAAAGTGGGTTTTCTGTACTTTATCCCAGCCACCAAACTCCTGATCAATAGTCACCAGTTTTAATGGCTTAAAGACTTGGCTGTATTTCGCTAGCACTTTTTCATTACGTGGGCGATAGAAGTTACGTGCTGAGATTTCCTGCCCCAATGGTGAGTACAGGAAGTTTAAATAACCTTGTGCCAGGTATTTGTTGCCTTTTTTATTGGCATTCTTTTCAACAATCGCCACGGGTGGCTCAGCTAGAATTGACAGGGAAGGAGTCACAATTTCAAACTTGCCCGGTTGTTCACGAAGGGCTAAATGTGCTTCATTTTCCCAAGCCAGTAATACGTCACCGATGCCACGTTCAGCAAAAGTGGTGGTTGAACCACGCGCACCTGAATCAAGTACTTTGGTTTGTTTATAGATTTTACGAACAAATTCTTGTGCAGTTTTGTCGTTACCGCCCGGTAAGTGTTTTGCATATGCCCAAGCTGCTAAATAGTTCCAGCGTGCACCGCCTGAGGTTTTAGGATTTGGTGTGATAATCGCTACACCCGGTTTTACCAAATCACCCCAATCCTTGATGCCCTTTGGATTGCCTTTACGTACCAGGAATACAATAGTAGAAGTATAGGGTGTTGAGTTTTGTGGTAATTTTTTCTGCCAGTCTGCAGGTAACAGTTTGGCTTTTTCGACCAGTACATCAATATCAGCGGCTAATGCCAAAGTTACGACATCGGCATCCAGACCATCAATCACGGCACGCGCCTGTTTACCTGAACCACCATGTGACTGTTTGAAGTTAATGCTTTGGCCAGTACGGCTTTTCCAGTATTTACCAAATTCTTTATTGACGTCTTCATAGAGTTCACGCGTCGGATCATAAGAGACATTCAGAAAGTCGCGCGCTGCAGCAGAAAACGAAGTTGCTGAAATAACAGCAGCCAGAACCCCTAGTTTTAGTTTTGTTGAAATGCTCATGTGAACCTCAAACTCTTACACGTTTTGTAACATGAGTGAAGAATAAACCTATTCTTTATGCATAAAAAATAATTAAAAATGAATTTTATATGAAAATATAAGATAAAAGAGTTTATAAGTATTTGAAACAACAATGGCCTTATTCAATAAGGCCATTGCATAGACATTTATTATTACGATTTTGTGCTATTTGCCTTTACGATCTGGTCAAAGATACCGCCATTGGCAAAGTGTTTTTTCTGTACCTTGTCCCAGCCACCAAACTCTTTATCAATAGTCACCAGCTTCAGCGATTTAAAGACATTGCTGTATTGTTTTAATACTGCCGCATTACGTGGGCGATAGAAATTCTTCGCAGCAACCGTTTGACCCGCAGGTGAGTACAGGTAATTCAGATACGCTTTAGCCAGATTTTCATTACCATCTTTTTTGGCATTCTTTTCAACGATTGCCACTGGTGGCTCAGCCAGAATCGACAGAGAAGGGGTGATGATTTCAAACTTGCCTGGTTGCTCACGAATCGCTAGGTGCGCTTCATTTTCCCAAGCCAGTAACACGTCACCGATCCCGCGTTCCGCAAATGTTGTGGTTGAACCACGTGCACCTGAGTCCAGAACTTTAGTCTGTTTGTAGATTTGACGAACGAATTCTTGTGCTTTGGCATCATTACCACCCGGTTGGTGTTTCGCCCATGCCCAAGCGGCCAGGTAGTTCCAGCGCGCGCTACCAGAAGTTTTCGGATTTGGCGTAATGATTTCTACGCCCGGTTTCACCAGATCGCCCCAGTCTTTAATGCCTTTAGGATTACCTTTTTTCACCAGGAAAACGATGGTTGAGGTATAAGGTGTCGAGTTTTGCGGGAATTTTTTCTGCCAGTCTTTAGGTAGCAGGCCGCGTGCTGCAATCTCATCAATATCTGCAGCTAGGGCCAAAGTCACGACGTCCGCATCTAGACCATCAATGACAGCACGTGCCTGTTTACCTGAACCGCCATGTGACTGTTTGAAGTTAACATCCTGACCAGTAGATTTTTTCCAGTAAGCACTGAATTCTTTATTAAAGTTATCGTACAATTCGCGAGTTGGATCATAGGACACGTTCAGGAAGTCTTTTGCAGATACGCTAAAAGCGGTTGCTGAAATAAGTGCTGCCAATACCCCAATTTTTAATTTACGGATGTTCATATTTGCCTCAAATGTTTCTTTGTTTTGTTGGATGGGGCAAGAATAGCTGGAGATTTTTTGCATAAAAAATAATTAAAAATGAATTTTATGTGAGTAAAACAGATATATAGACAGAGCTTATATTTCATCGCTCTATCCGTCACCAGAGAGGCCTTAAAAGCATGTTGTATTTAAAAAATGCTCAACTCGTCAAAGATATAGATGTGCTGGATCGTGCCTTTCATTATGGTGATGGCTGCTTTACTACCGCCCGCATCCGTCGAAACCGGATCGAGTTAGCAGACCGTCATCTAGCCCGTTTAAGGATGAGCCAGCAAAAATTAAGTTTGCATGCTGATCTGGACCTGATTGAAAAAAGTTTGCAAGCGTTATTGAGGTCAGAAGCTGAACTGAACGGAACCTTAAAGATTGTACTGAGTCGTGGTATAGGACAGCGTGGTTATAGCCTGCCAGACCATCCGGCAGATCTTTGGATGTTCTATTATCCGAAAACTGTACAGGACTTCAGTTATGAGCAGATTCAGGCGGGTGTATTGCAACAGGCCATTGGCCTCAGCATGCCGAATCTGGTGGGGTTGAAAACCTTAAACCGTCTGGAACAGGTCTTGCTTAAACAGGAAGCGGATCTGCATGGCTGGCCGGAAGCACTGGTAACTGATGTGCAGGGTACAATTGTTGAAGGGGTGAGCAGTAATTGCTTCATTCGTATAAACAATACATGGATTACACCAGAACTTCGTTATAATGGCGTCTTCGGTGTGATGCGTGCAGAAATTTTGCAACGTATGCAGGATCAAGGCATTATCTGTCAGCGGCGTGATGTGGAAATGGATGAAATTCCCCATATCGACAGCCTGTTTTTCTGTAATGCGCTCAGTCCGATGAAAATTGCCACTCAATTTGAGCAGCGTGCTTTAAATGTAGATGCTTGTATTGAACTTTTTAACCGTCTTCGATTGAATCAGATGCCTTATTAATATGTCAGCTTCCAAGTCTAAAACCAAAAAGAAAAATAATGCCAAACGCCCTGGTTTCATGAAGGGGATAGTTCTATTTCTAATCGGGATACTCCTGGTTCTAGGGCTGATCCTAAAAGCCAGCCTATGGAAAGATTATCCTGTAGAAGGTCAAAAACAGTTACTGGCAATTAGTAACGGTGAAACCTATTCTGGATTTATTGATCGGCTGGCCAAAGAAAATCATGTCAGCTTTCCGATTATTTTAAAGCTGTATCAGCGCATCATGATTCATGACACCATGAAGGCAGGTGTTTATGAAATTCCTCAAGGTATGAGTATCCGTGCAGTGCTGGACATGATTTCCAATGCAGAAAATGCTCAGATGAACCGGATTCTGGTGATTGAGGGCACGACCTTTAAACAGCTGATTGATGCTTTAAAGAAAGATGATCTGGTGACTAAAGAAGTGGTGAATTTGCCAACCGATCAATTGCTCAAAGAACTCAATATTCCATTTAATCATCCTGAAGGTCTATTTGCTCCAGATACCTATTTCTTTGCCAAAGGTGAAACGGATCGCAAGATTCTGACCGATCTTTATCAGCGCCAGATGAAGTCTCTGGATCAGGCTTGGGAAAAACGTGCTTCAGATCTGCCATATCAGAATAAATATGAAGCGCTCATCATGGCATCGATCATTGAAAAAGAAACCAGTCTGGATAGCGAGTTACAACAGGTATCTGGTGTATTTGTGCGCCGTTTGAAAATAGGCATGCGTCTACAGACAGATCCAACCGTGATTTATGGTATGGGTGAGAATTACAAAGGTAATATCACCCGTCAGGATCTACGCACTCCAACACCCTATAACACCTATACCATGGCTGGCTTACCACCGACACCGATTGCCTTGCCAAGCAAGAAAGCCATTGAAGCAGCGATGCATCCGGACAATTCACAAAATCTTTATTTTGTTGCAACGGGTAATGGTGGGCATAAATTCAGCAGCAGTCTGCAAGACCACAATAGAGCAGTGCAAGAATATCTCTCTGTTTTACGTTCAAAAAATAAGGAATGAGCATGTTTATCAGCTTTGAAGGCACTGAAGGTGTAGGGAAAACCACACTCATTCGTCGTATCTATGATGATTTTATTGCTCAAGGTAAAGAGGTCGTGCTGACCCGCGAGCCGGGCGGTACACCGATGGCAGAACAGATTCGTTCGCTATTGTTGGCCGTAAACCACGAAGAAGCGATGTGCCATGATACAGAGTTATTGCTGATGTATGCGGCACGTGCCCAGCATCTGACACAAGTGATTCTACCCGCTTTAAATGCTGGAAAAATTGTCTTATGTGATCGCTTCAGTGATGCCAGTTTTGCCTATCAATGTGCAGGGCGTGGACTCAGTGAAGACAAGCTGAATCTGTTGAATCAAAATTTCGTGGAACGTATGCCGGATATTACGTTCTGGCTGGATGCACCGATTGAACTGGGTATGAATCGCGCACGTGCCCGAGGTGCGCTGGATCGGTTTGAGCAAGAGAAAGTTACTTTCTTTGAGAAAGTTCGCGCCGGATATGCCACGCTATGCCAGCGTCATCCAGAGCGGATTAAACGTCTGGATGCGACTCAAACACCGGATCAGGTGTTTGAACAGGCGCTGTCTTATTTAAAATAATTTTATTCTAAAGATATTTTTGGCATACTTTTCTCTAGTTATTTCAAGGAAGAATCTTCTATATTGGAAGAAATCAGGAAGATAAAACATGATGAAAAGTACAAGAGAAGAAATCATCCAGTTTTTACAGCAGGAATTTCCACAGAGCCTGGAAAAGTGCCAGATCGAAGCTGTAGTGCCTCAGGGTGCAATCTTACTGTATCGAGTGAGTGAGCAGGAATTACGTCCCGGCGGCACAGTGTCTGGCCCCACCATGATGACCTTAGCTGATCTGGCCTTATATATTGCGATCCTCGGTGAGATTGGACTGGTTGGCCTGGCAGTGACTACGAACTTAAATATCAATTTTCTGCGTAAACCTTCGGGTGGTGTTGATCTGCGAGGGGAAAGTAAATTGATGAAAGTGGGGAAGGCGCTCATTGTGGGAGAAGTCTGGATTTATTCGATTGATCAGGAAGAGCCGGTTGCTCATGTGACAGCGACCTATTCGGTTCCACCACGTAAAGAACACGTGCATTCCTTAAAATGCTGATTAATTCTTACAAATTATATGCTTTATTTAAATCCTGATTATTCTAAAAACTTAAAAAATCAGAGCCAAAGAAAAGGCAGATAACATTTAAAAATATTATCTGCCTTATTTATATTTTTAAGCATTCACCAAAGGGGTTTCTACTTCAAAACTTGGTGGAATCAGTACAGTTTTACGTAGTTCAGGCAGCAATTCTGGATAATCCAGGGTGAAATGCAGGCCACGGGACTCTTTACGCTGCATGGCACAACGCACGATCATCTCTGAAACTAACACCAGATTACGTAGCTCAATCAAGTTTTTGCTCACCTGATAATCCTGATAGTACTCGGTAATTTCTTTCTTCAACATCTCAATTCGGTGCAGGGCACGTTCCAGACGTTTAGTGGTACGCACAATACCGACATAGTTCCACATGGTCTGACGCAGCTCGTCCCAGTTTTGCAGAATAACTACATCTTCATCAGGATTGGTCACCTGAGAATCATCCCATTCTGGTACCTCAGGGATAGCTTGATCTGTTCTGAAATTTTCCTGAATCTGTTTGGCAGCACTCATGCCATATACAAAACATTCTAAAAGTGAGTTACTGGCCATACGGTTAGCGCCGTGTAAGCCAGTATAAGAAGTTTCACCAATGGCATAGAGTCCAGCAATATCGGTCTGACTGTTTTCATCTACGACCACACCACCACAGGTATAATGCGCAGCAGGAACCACAGGAATCATTTCCTTGGTGATGTCGATGCCAAGTTCTAACAGACGTGCATATAAGGTTGGGAAGTGTTCTTTGATGAAGCTTTCATCTTTATGGGTAATATCTAGCCAGACATGACGAATGCCCAGACGTTTAATCTCATAGTCAATCGCGCGTGCCACAATATCACGTGGTGCCAGCTCTGCACGCTCATCAAAACGCAGCATAAAACGCTCACCATCAGGTAGGCGTAAATAGGCGCCTTCACCACGCATGGCTTCTGTGATCAGGAATGAACGGGCTTGTGGATGATATAAACAGGTCGGATGGAACTGGTTGAATTCCATATTGGCAACCCGGCAACCGGCACGATAGGCCATCGCAATCCCATCACCAGTCGCGATATCCGGATTGGAAGTATAAAGATAAGCTTTCATCGCACCGCCACAAGCCAGGGCAGTAAATGGTGCTAAGAAAGTATGAACTTGTGCACTTGCTTCATTGAGTGCATATAAACCTAAGGCGCGATTTTCACCATCTAAGCCCAGTTTTTGTGAACAGATCAGGTCGATCGCAATGTAATTTTCAAAGATGGTAATATTTTCTTTTTCCTGAACGCGCTGTACTAACGTGGTAGAAATGGCACGCCCAGTCGCATCAGCTGCGTGAATGATTCGGCGCTGTGAATGGCCGCCTTCACGGGTCAAATGTAATTGTTCCTGCTCATCCAGAGTAAATTGCACGCCATGTTTCAGTAGAAAATCCACCGAAGGCTTACCACCTTCCACCGTCTGCTTCACAGCATCCATTTCACACAGATGTACACCTGCAATCATGGTGTCATCAATATGCTGTTCAATCGAGTCTGTCTCATCCAGTACGGCTGCAACACCGCCTTGAGCATAATAGGTACTGGCATCGGTCAGGGTAGATTTGGCAAGAACTGCAATATTAAAATGTTCAGGCAAAGAAAGTGCTAAACTTAGGCCGGCACCACCACTGCCCACAATGATCACGTCAAAATGATGGGTAAGGGGAAAATTAGACATGTCCATCAGCTAATTGAAAAAAGTCCGGTAATCAGAGCGCTTTTTTGTACAAAAGGCAAGCGTTTAAGTGCTCATTTATTGATGAAAAAAATTAATAAAAGCTTTAACTTAATGCTTTAGAAAAATTAAAGGTTGCTAACATTCAAGCTTTCGAACATATTTTTACTTAAAATATATGAAGTTTGTGATAAAACCTATTTACATAAATTTATCAACAATTTGGGTGAATAATTTATATGAAAATTCTGGATTTAAAAAAAGGATTATTTGCAGCGACTGTTACTATGAGTGCTGCTCAGTTACAGGCAGTAACACCCGTCGATTTTTCTAACCTGGTTGATCAGGTCAGTCCGGCAGTTGTCAGTGTGAGTGTTGTCAAAAAAATGAGCGAAGAAGAGCTCTTGCAACAACAGGTTCCTGAAATTTTACGCCGTTTCTTTGGTAATCAAGTGATTATTCCGCAGCCACGTGTACCGCAGGAAAAAACCGGATATGGGAGTGCCTTCTTCATTAGTAAGGATGGCTATCTGCTGACCAACCACCACGTAGTTGAAGATGCGTCTAAAGTGACAATTACCTTGAATGATCGTCGGGAAATTGATGCAACAGTCGTGGGAAGCGACGAGCGTACTGACGTCGCTTTATTGAAAGTTAATGGTTCAGGTTTCCCGGAACTGCGTACTGGTGATGTCGATAAATTACGTGTAGGTGAACCCGTATTAGCAATCGGTTCACCTTTTGGTTTTGACTACTCCGCTTCTGCCGGCATTGTCAGTGCCAAGATGCGTAACATGATGGGTGAAACAGCCGTACCATTTATTCAAACTGACGTTGCCCTCAACCCGGGAAACTCGGGTGGACCGCTATTTAACCAGCGCGGTGAAGTGGTTGGGGTGAACTCACGAATCTTCAGTGGTACTGGCGGTTATATGGGGCTGTCATTTTCGATTCCGATTGATGTCGCTATGGAAGTCGCTGACCAGCTGAAACGTGATGGTAAGGTGACTCGTTCTTATCTGGGGGTAAGCCTGCAAGATATCGACCGTACTTTGGCTGAATCTTATAAATTATCTAAGCCAGAAGGTTCTTTAATTACCCAGGTTGCACCAAATTCGCCAGCGGCTAAAGCGGGTCTGCAAGCCGGTGATGTGATTTTAAAATACAATGGTACTGATATTTCACGCACTAGCCAGTTGCTGAACTATTTAAACCGTTCTGCGCCTAAACAGCAGATCCAGTTAGAAATATTACGTGATGATAAACGTCGTAATATCAATGCAACACTCACGACTGCGCCAGATGAAACGCCAGCCAAAGCAGGCAACCAGGCTCAGCCAAATAAAGGTCCGGTATTAGGCGTTACTATTCGTGAATTAAGTCCGGCTGAAAAAGAGCGTTTAGAGATTAAGGGTGGTGTAGTCATTCAGGACGTTCGTAGAGACGGGATCGCAGCTCAGGCACGGATCATGCCAAATGATGTTGTGACTCAAATCAATGGTAAAGCGATATTGAACAGTAACCAGTTTGTGGAAGCTGTGGCAGACCTGAAAAAAGGTAGTGTTGCCCGTGTCGGTCTGATTCGTCAGGGTCAACGTGCCATTGTCGGGATGCGCATTTCATAAAATATATGAATCTTCAATAAAAGACCGCTTGTATAGGCGGTTTTTTATTTTTCGCAATTTACCCGAGCCATAATTTCTGTAGACTCTGTACATGGAAAAAATTGCGATAAAGGATAAGAGAAAAGTGACTGGTATTTTTGACCAAGTTTTAAAGGTACATCCTGAACATATTGATCGTCTAGGACATGTGAATAACGTCATTTATGTGCAGTGGATGCAGGATGTGGCCTCGGCCCATATCGAGCAATTAGGACTCGGTTTAAATGAGTATCTGCAACTTAAACATGCCATGGTTGCAGTTGAACATCATGTCCAGTATCGCAAGGCGGCATTTGAAGGGGATGAGCTGATTCTACGAACCTGGTTAAGTGATTTGAATGCCTTATATTCATTCAGACAGTATGCTTTTTATCGTCCACAGGATCAGAATGTCCTATTTACCGGTAGCACGCAGTGGGCTTGTATCGAAATTGCGTCGGGTCGCCCGAAGCGTATGTCGCCAAGTTTTACCCAAGCTTATCAGCCCCTCTCAGACAGTATTAACCCTTATGATTTTTCTACTTTATATTTGAGTGAAGAAGCAAAGGCAATAAGAGAAGAATCAATCTAATAAGGTGATGATATTGAGATCGAATAGAAGGCAGCTACTAAATAGGAAACAGCCCATTTAACAAGCTGTTTCTAAGAAAAAGCTGAGGAAAAGAAAAATAAGAAGAAACTGGTCATGTGCTTAAGACAGCTAAGAGAGAAGAAAGATAATTCTTTTTCTGTATCTCCATTCTGCTATAATCCTCGGCAATTTCTATTCGGCTTTTGTTATGCAATGACTTTTTAAATTGCATGGCGCGTTTTTTTCTCAAGGTAGCCCATGGCGCAAGCTAAAAAATCTGTTGATATTAAAAACATTCGTAACTTCTCGATTATTGCGCATATTGACCACGGTAAATCGACTCTGGCAGACCGTTTTATTCAAACTTGTGGTGGTTTACAGGATCGTGAAATGCAGGCTCAAGTTCTTGATTCTATGGAACTTGAACGCGAACGTGGGATTACCATCAAAGCGGCTTCGGTCACCTTGTACTATACCCATCCAAATGGTCAAGAGTATCAGTTGAACTTCATTGATACCCCGGGACACGTGGATTTCTCTTATGAAGTTTCACGTTCTTTAGCGGCCTGTGAAGGTGCACTTCTCGTTGTGGATGCAGCGCAAGGGGTAGAAGCGCAGTCTGTAGCAAACTGCTATACCGCGATTGAGCAGGGTCTGGAAGTTTTACCAGTACTGAACAAGATTGACTTGCCACAGGCTGAACCCGAACGTGTAATTCAGGAAATTGAAGATATTATCGGGATTGAAGCGACTGAAGCACCGACCTGTTCAGCAAAAACTGGCCTAGGTATTGAAGGTGTACTTGAAACGCTGGTGAATGTCATTCCTGCACCAACAGGTGAACGTGATGCACCGCTGCAAGCGTTGATTATTGACTCATGGTTCGATAACTACTTGGGCGTGGTATCTCTAGTTCGTGTGAAACAGGGGCGTGTTCGCAAAGGCGACAAGATGCTGGTGAAATCGACGGGTCAGACACATATCATCACTTCAGTCGGTATTTTCAATCCGAAGCATACTGAAACCGATATCCTTGAAGCGGGTGAAGTTGGTTTCGTGATTGCCGGTATTAAAGACATTTTTGGTGCACCAGTGGGTGATACCATTACACTGGCAACTACTCCAGAAGTTCCAACATTACCTGGTTTCAAAAAAGTAAAACCACAGGTCTATGCGGGCCTGTTCCCAATCGATTCCAGTGATTTTGAACCTTTCCGTGAAGCATTGCATAAACTGCAAATCAATGACTCTGCGCTGTTCTTCGAACCAGAAAGTTCTGATGCTCTAGGCTTCGGTTTCCGCTGTGGCTTCTTAGGTATGCTGCACATGGAGATCGTACAGGAGCGTCTAGAACGTGAATACGATCTGGATTTGATCTCTTCAGCACCAACTGTAATTTATGAAGCAGTGATGAAAAATGGCAATACCATTTACATCGATAGTCCGTCAAAAATGCCAGATGGCTCAACTGTTGAAGACCTGCGTGAACCAATTGCAGAGTGTCATATCCTCGTGCCACAGGAATACCTGGGTAATGTCATGACCCTATGTATTGAGCGCCGTGGTGTACAGAAAGACATGAAGTTCATGGCGAATCAGGTATCCGTTACTTTTGAAATTCCAATGGCCGAAGTGGTGATGGATTTCTTTGATAAATTGAAATCTTGTTCACGTGGTTTTGCGTCACTAGATTACAACTTTGTGCGTTTTGAAAGTTCATCACTGGTGAAAGTGGATGTCCTGATCAATGGTGAAAAAGTCGATGCTTTAGCAATGATTTGCCATCGTCAGGATGCACGTCATCGTGGAATTGCACTGGTTGAAAAAATGAAAGACCTGATTCCTCGTCAGATGTTTGATGTGGCAATTCAGGCTGCTATTGGTGCGCAAATTATTGCCCGTTCTACTGTAAAAGCAATGCGTAAAAACGTATTGGCAAAATGTTATGGTGGGGACGTATCACGTAAGAAGAAACTTCTTGCAAAACAGAAAGAAGGTAAGAAACGTATGAAACAGGTGGGTAGCGTTGAAATTCCACAAGAAGCGTTCTTAGCTGTACTGAAAGTCGAACGCTAATACTATAAGGATAATAAGCCCATGGATTTTGATTTTAATTTGATTCTTGTTCCTGCGACCTTATTTTTCGTCGCGGTCTGGTTGCTGGATAAGTTTGTTCTGAAACAACGACAGACCAAAGGTAAGGGCAATGAAAACTTCATTATTACCTGGGCTTATGATTTCTGGCCGGTTTTGGCGGTCGTTTTAGTATTGCGTTCTTTCCTGTACGAACCTTTCAATATTCCATCAGACTCCATGGTTCCAACCCTGGAAACCGGTGATTTTATCCTGGTCAATAAATTTGACTATGGTGTGAAATTACCAATTGTTAATACAAAAATTCTGGATACAGGTAGCCCGGAGCGTGGTGATGTCGTGGTCTTCCGCTATCCGCCACAACCAACGATTAGCTATATCAAACGTGTAATTGGTTTGCCAGGTGATCATATTGTTTATGATCATGGCCAGTTAACCATTAATGGTGAGAAAGTAGCAAAAGTTCCAGTAGAATTCAGCCGTGAAAAAGATCGCCTGGATACGCCAAATTCGATTTATCATAAAGAAACCATTGGCGAACATACTTTCACTATGCGTGAACTGGAAGGAGTAAATGTAGCTCGTCAGGCTCCATTCCTTAACTATATAGAAAATGGTAAGTTTTCAGCTGAAAATGGTTTATATTGGGAAGTGAAAGTTCCAGAAGGCCATTACTTTGCGATGGGGGATAATCGCGATCAAAGTGCTGACAGTCGTTTCTGGGGCTTTGTTCCGGAAGAAAACTTAACAGGTCGCGCATTCTATATCTGGATGCATAAAGAACCTGGCTTTAAACTGCCATCGTTTAGTCGAAACGGAATAATCGATTAATTATTTCAGTCAGGAAAATAAAAAATGAAACATCAACAAGGTGCTTCGTATATTGGAATTTTATTTGCAATCATGGGGTTTGCTTTTCTTGCCAAAGTGGCGATTGCAGTTTGGGGGCCATACTTTGATGATCGTATGGTGGACAATCAGATTGAGGAACTTTTAAAGAGTTCTCCGGCAAATATTGCACCAGAAAAATTTCGTCAACAGATGGGTCAGCGTTTAGAAATGAACAATATTCGCGATCTGAAATTTGATGAAATTGCCAAGGTAACCAACACTGATGGTTTACAGGTGCACAAGAATTATGAAATTCGCAAGAATTTTATATTGAATATAGATTTAGTGATGAAGTTTGAGAAAGATTTTGATCAAAGCACAGTCAAAACTAAATGATGAGCGTCTTGCCAAACGGATCGGTTATCAGTTTAAACAAGCTGATCTGTTAAAACTGGCATTGACCCATCGTTCAGTCAGTCATAAACACAACTATGAACGCCTAGAATTTCTAGGCGATTCTCTTTTAGGGATGATTATAGCCAATTATCTCTTTACTGCTTACCCGCAGGAAAACGAGGGCCGTCTGACGCGTATGCGTGCGACTCTTGTCCGACAGGAAGCGTTAGGGAAAATTGCTAATGATCTAAAATTGAGTCAGAACCTGATTCTCAGTACGGGTGAGCTGAAATCGGGTGGTCATCATCGTGAGTCTATACTTGCGGATACGGTCGAAGCCATTATTGGTGCGATCTATGTGGATTGCGGTGATCTCACTGTACTACAGGCGATTGTGCTAAAATGGTACGAACCGTATTTAGACAATATAGAACCAACTGACCAGCTGAAAGACCCTAAATCACGCCTACAGGAATATTTACAAGCACGTAAAAAACCTCTCCCAGTTTACGAGGTTGTAGATATTCAGGGTGATGCCCCGAACCAGCATTTCAAAGTGGAATGCCAGGTAGAAGGCTTACCGGTCATGGCCGGTGAAGGTTCAAGCCGACGATTCGCTGAACAGGCGGTTGCGGCAGATATTTTAAAACATTTGGAGCATAAGTCTTAATGACTACTCATTCCGATCACATTGATGCTGATCACGAGTCGCAAAGCGACAGCAATGACTTGATTAGTCAATTTTTCAGTGCACAGGGTACTGAAATTCCTTCTGATTATCGTAGCGGTTTCGTGGCGATTGTCGGACGTCCAAACGTAGGTAAATCGACCTTGATGAACCACTTACTGGGCCAGAAACTTTCGATTACTTCACGTAAGCCACAAACCACACGTCATAAAATTGTAGGGATTGATTCACGTGAAAAATCTCAGGCAGTATTTGTTGATACACCGGGGATGCATAAGAAAGAAGTGCGTGCCATCAATAAAATGATGAACCGAGCTGCGCACTCTGCACTGCGTGACGTGAACCTGGTACTGTTTGTAGTTGACGCACAGAAATGGACCCAGAACGACGAGCTTGTTCTGGAGAAATTAAAAAATGCGGATATGCCAGTAATTCTGGTGATTAACAAGCTGGACACGTTTGAGAACAAGAATGAGGCCTTACCGCTGATTCGTGAACGTGCTAAACTGATGAACTTTGCTGAAATCGTACCGGTATCTGCACTTCGTGGTGCAAATCTCGAACACTTACGCGATACGATTGCCAAGTACCTGCCATTCCAGCCACCACTGTATTCATTAGATCAGCTTACCGATCGTTCAGAGCGTTTCCTGGCCTCTGAAATTATCCGTGAAAAGATCATGCGTCAGTTAGGCGAAGAACTGCCATACGATTTAACTGTTCAGATTGAATCTTTCAAAACTGAAGAGCCGACCCTGAACGAAAAAACAGGTCGTATGAAGCCGGCATGTACTTATATTGATGCCACCATTTTCGTTGATCGTGCTGGCCAAAAAGCCATTGTGATTGGTGAAAAAGGCTCCAAGCTGAAAAAAATCGGTATGGATGCACGTGTCGATATGGAAAAGATGTTCGAACAGAAAATCATGCTAACGCTTTGGGTGAAAGTCAAAGGCGGCTGGTCTGATGATGAGCGAGCCCTGAAAAGTCTAGGTTATAGCGACATTTAAATTGGATAGGAACGGATCATGATGAAATTTCTGGTAGTCATTGCATGTGTTTTATTTTTGCAGGGCTGTATTCATAAAGTAGTGACCGTTCCTGCCAAAGTTGCCTATAAAACCACAAAGTACGCGGTCAAAGGGACCGCGGCTGTTGTGGGTGCCGCCATTCCCGATGGGGATGACGAAGAAGACGAGAAAAAATCAAAAAAGAATAAAGACTAAAGAAGTAGCCTATGCGTAATGAAGTGCTGCATGGATACTTGATTCATCATCGTAAATATCGCGATCGCAGTCATATTGTGCATTTATTTACCCAGGAATATGGCCGTATTGACGGGATACTGAGACAAAATCCTCCACCACAATATCAACCCATCAGCTTGCTAGCCTCTGGCAAATCTGAACTCAAAAACTTCACCAAATTAGAAATTGTTAATCAGCCGATCTTTTTTTTTGGCGATGCCTTCTTTTCTGGCTTTTATCTAAATGAAATCCTGTTGCGTTTATGTCCGCTTGAAGTGCAAATGCCGCTGACCTTTGCCAAATATGGCGAAACGTTGAATGCCTTGCAAAAACTCTCCGATCAGGAAAATCCCAATACTTATTTAAAACAGGTTCTGCGTCAGTTTGAACATATCTTATTAGAAGAACTGGGCTATGAACTGGATTTTTCGGTTGATGCCAATCAGGCACCAATCAATCCCTTGCAACATTACTATTTTCAGTTGAATGAAGGTTTTATGCCTTCGGCCAAGGCCTTGCACTCAACCATGTCGGGCCAGCAGATTTTAACAATGCAGCACTATGAAAAGGGTAGGGATTTTAATCCAGAACAGTTACAATTACTGACGAAGCTATATCGACAGGTGATCACTGCTTTGCTTGGTGACCGACCACTGAAAAGTCGACAGTTGTGGATCCAAAATTCTCAATCTCAATCGTAGTTAGGAAAATATTATGGCTGCATTACTTGGTGTCAATATTGACCATGTCGCAACTTTAAGACAAGCACGTGGTACGACGTACCCAGACCCAGTCAATGCTGCATTGATCTGCGAACAGGCGGGTGCAGAGGGCATTACCTTGCATTTACGTGAAGACCGTCGTCATATCCAGGATGATGATGTACGTCGTATGCGTCCGGTATTGACCACGCATATGAATCTGGAAATGGCTGTGACTGATGAAATGGTGGCTTTTGCTAAAGAAATTCAGCCGCATCATGTCTGTTTTGTGCCTGAAAAACGTCAGGAAGTCACTACTGAAGGCGGTCTGGATGTGGTTGGTCATTTTGAAGATGTGAAAAAAGCCACTCAAGAACTGACTGCGATTGGCTGTGATGTGTCACTATTTATTGATGCTGACTTTGCCCAGATTGATGCTGCGGTCGCGTGTGGTGCGCCGACGATTGAGATTCACACAGGCGCCTATGCCGATGCAGAAACTCCAGAAGCGCAACAAGCGGAACTTGAACGCATTGTGAAAGGCGCTGAATATGCTGCTTCTAAAGGTCTGGTGGTGAATGCAGGTCATGGTCTGAATATGGATAATGTCACTCCAATTGCTGCAATTCCTCAAATTCATGAATTAAATATTGGTCACTCGATTATTGCAGATGCAGTTTTTGTTGGTTTAGCGCAAGCGGTTCAACAAATGAAGGCTGCAATTAAAGCTGCGCGTTAAGATTGCAAGAAACATATGTCAAATATTGATTATGATGAACTGATGAAGCCTGTCATTGGCTTCCTGGGTTGTGAAACACCAAAAGCCTGGCTCGATGAGGCATTACAGAATCTGGAGATCCTGATGCAGGATCATGCTAACTGTGAGAAGAAAGCAGCCAGTACAGCAATGAACCTGATGTTCCGCTATAGCTTCTTTGTAGATTTACAGGTGAAACTGGCGCAACTGGTACGTGAAGAAATGCTGCACTATGAACAGGTGCTGGAATTCATGAATAAGCGTGGCCAGCAATGGATTGGTCTCAGTGCAGGGCGTTATGCGGGTGGTTTGCGTAAGGAAATCCGGACCTATGAACCAGAAGCATTAATTGATGTGCTGGTGATTGGTGCTTTTGTAGAAGCACGCTCTTGTGAGCGTTTCTATGCGCTTGCTCCGCTGGTGGATGACGAGTTAGGACGCTATTACCGTTACTTGCTCAAATCTGAATCTCGCCATTTTGAGGACTACTTGGCCTTAGCTTTGGATGTGGCTAAAACTGCAAAATTGAAAAATCCGCAAGAAGATATTCAAAGTCGAATTAAGCATATCCGGGAAGTAGAAAAGAATCTGATTCTCAGTCCAGATGAAATGTTCCGTTTCCATAGTGGTGTGCCAACAAAAGCAGCTTAAGAAGCTACTTTATTAAGACATCAAAGAAGATCCTCCAAATTGGGGGATTTTTTTATAACTATAAAGAATCTGTAACTAACTTATTTATTAAAAGAATTTAAAATAGCCTAAGCGATATAAAATTTAATCTGATGTTTCTTACAGTAAGAGTGGAGAAATTAGCATCATGCAAGATAGTAAACGTTGTTATTAACTAAAAATAAGTATGTATAAACACATTTGATTAAATGAAAATATAAGCCAATCTAACTAGGTAAATAAAAGGGCAGAGTAAGAATATATAAGAGAAAAGAAGAATCGAATCATTTTATAAATGAAATTTCAGGCAATAAAAAAGCCCGCTTTAATGCTGCGGGCTTTCTTGAATTTGGCTCTCCCACCTGGGCTCGAACCAGGGACCTGCGGATTAACAGTCCGTCGCTCTACCGACTGAGCTATGGGAGAATCTGAATGCGATTATAGAGAGATTTTATCAAGGGTCAAGCAAAAACTGTCATATTTATTACAAATTGCGCTTATCTGATTTTAATTTAAACGATTGCATTAATTTCTTAAAAAATGCTTGTCAGAACAAATTTCACTTGCTAGATTGAAAACATAAAGTCGTTTGACCAAATGGTCAAACAGTGTGGATTTAAACCTACTTGCCAGCACAAAAATGGCTAAACCGGAGAAAGCGAATGAATACGCTCACTATCCCTCAAATTTTCTCTCAACTGTCTTTTTATCAAGATCATTATCTCGAAATTATTCAAGATTCTGCTCAATACTTTACCCCTGTGGCTGGTGCAGAAATCCGTTTATGGCCCTTAGCGACTAAACAGTTATATCTGGGTGACTTGTTGCAACTATGGTTTGCAGAAAAGTGGCTGGTCGAAAAAGAACGCCAATTTAGTTTTGAGATTTTTCTGAACATGCCTGAAGCTCAGAAAAAAGATCTTTATATTTATGCGCTTGCTGGTAATCTTCTGACCGGATCGAACCAGTCTAAAGTGTGGCAAGCTTCTGCTAAAGAAACTCAGGTACTGAGTGTAGCAAATGTTTCTAAGCATTATTTCGAATATCGGGCATTGACCCAGCCGAAACTGGTAAAAGCACCGCAAGGGAAATGGGGCGTACTTTAAGCCTTAAACACGTTAATGGTCGGAATTGCGAAAAATCATGCAGGTTGCTGTGGCATGGGCATAAATACGGCCTTCGTCATCCAGAATTTGACCCTCAGAAATGCCTAGATTTTTACTGAGATTAATTGATTTTCCGATTGCTTTTAGTTCTTGGTTGTGAGGAATTGGACGGCACATTTTTACATTCAGATCAATTGTGCCATAACCGACACCGGCTTCAAGTAAAGTATGAATCGCGCAGCCTGTTACCGTATCTAAAACAGTTGCAGCAAAACCGCCATGTATACCTCCCATAGGATTCAGATGGCGTTCATCTGCTTTTACAACAAAGGTCACGTGTCCCGGTTCGACTTCGCTTGCAGACATGGGAATAGTGGTTGCCATAGAAGGCATAGGTAGGTTGCCCTTAAGCATCTCTTGCATAATCTGCAAACCTGAAAGATTCTTGAGATCCATAGCTTGTCCTTATTATTTTAAATACTGGATTTGAATGACAAGTTTAGGCAGATGGTGCTTCGATCAGCAATAAAAAATTGTATGAGGAAATGTACAAAGCCTTTTACTTATAATGAATCCGGTAAAATGATTAAAAATAATAATACCGAGGAAGAATAATCATGAAAGCGAGATGTTTATGCGGTGCGACTCGATTTGAAGTTCAGCTTAGAAATTATGAAGTGGCCGCCTGTCATTGTTCCATGTGCCGCCGCCACACAAGTGGGCCTCTCATGTCGATTGATATAGAAAATATTCACTTTATTGATCAGCAGCATTTATCTGTTGCAAGTACTTCTGAATGGGCAGAGCGTGGTTTTTGCAATGCCTGTGGTACTTTTATTTTCTGGCGGACCAAAGATCATTCCTTTGCCAATATTAATGTATTTACTTTGGAGCAACTGCCAGAGGATCTGGATTTCAATTTAGAAATTTATATAGATCATCAGCCAGCATTTCATTCATTTAACAATCAAACCAAAAAAATGACAGAAGCTGAGGTCATTGCCATGTTTCAGCAACCTGATTCCTGAAATAAATATAATCAGATAAAGGAAGAGCAAGTCTGGTGATTTTATCTGATGAAAATAGTGATTAGTAGGTTCGTATTTCAAATAGCGTTCTACTTTTCATGTTGTGATCATTCTTTCTTTTTATTAAATTGTTAAACATTAGAATGAAAAACTCATAATTTCTGAGCTTAAAAAATTATTATTTTCTATAAGCGAACTGAAGATAGAGACTGAACTTTTTTATAAAAATCAATAAATATAAAGATTTATGGCACAAGGATTGTATGTGATTTCCACTGTATATCTCAGTTTTAAATAATTCAGTTTAAAAATAAAACCCGAGAAAAAAAATTAAGAATAGAGTGATTTTGCAATGAAACAGTTTTTGCATCTTTGGGTGCCTATTTTTTTGAGTAATAGCATCATAATGTTGGCCGGAATATTTGACATGATTTTCCTGTCTCATTACTCACCGCAACATGTGGCTGCTATGGCTGTGTGTTTATCTATTTATTCTTTATTATTTGTTTCGGGGACGGGGATCTTGCAGGGTATGATGCAGGAACTTGCTGAAGCATATGGGCGACGTGCTTTTGATGATATTCAAAAAATTCTGAAACAGAGCATCCTTATTGTCGGTGTCCTGTCTGTCTTTGCAGGATGGTTATTGACTCATGCGGATCCATTGCTGCATTTATTAAAAGCAGATAGTGCATTACAGGCTTTGATTCAACCTTGTTTATGGTTACTGGCTTGGACGCTTCCAGCACATTTGTTAGTGCGTATTCTATATATTTTGACGCAAGCCTGTGGTCAGGCGAAGCGTGTGTTCTATGCCAATATTTTTTATCTGATATTCAAAGTGAGTTTGGCTTATTGCCTGATTTTTGGGATTCAGGGTTATGTGCCCGCCTATGGGGTTGAGGGAGCTTTTATTGCTCATCTGACTGTTCAATGGGCACTATTAGTGGTCTATTACCTGATATTTCTGGAAAAGCAGTTGCGTGTGCACTGGTCCGGACAATTTTTCCATTTTAAGACTTTGCTAAAAATTTTAAGAATCGGCTTACCCTCAGCAATTGTTGTATTTATTGATGTCTTTACAATTAGTGCGATTGCATTATTGATCTTGCCTTTGGGGGAGATAATGGTGAATGCGCATCAAGTAGCGAGGGGTTTGGCTGGCCTGCTGTTTATGGTCCCATTTTCGATGAGCTCTGACTTTAGCATTCTGGTCTCTACTAGGATTGGTGCAAATCAAGTGCAATCTGCCTGGGCTTTAACTTTTAAAGCGTTACGTGTGGTGGTTGCAAGCGCAGTTGTTCTGGCGGTCTTGATCGCAATTTTTCAGAAACCGATTGTGGCGCTGTTTAGTGATCATACGGATGTGCTTACGGTGAGTCTGGCATTGATGTTCTTATTGTGCTGGATGCATATTTTTGATGCGATTCTGGTGATTAGCGTTAATATGCTGCGCTGCTGGAAAGTGGTGGTCTTGCCCATGTTTATTTTTAGTGGAGTACTGCTATTAGGTGGATTGAGCGGAGGCTGGTATTTGGCTTATCATCCAGTATCGCTCTTCAATCTCAATCTGAATGTCTCGGGAATAAGTGGTTTCTGGTGGATGCTGGCTATTTCCTATACCTTTGCGGCATTGATGTGTTTGCTTTGTTTGGCACTTAAATACCGTAAGCATTTACAAACTGCATAAAAAAACCCGCGATGATCGCGGGTTTTTTTATCTAATCAATTAGATTATTTCGCAGCTTTTTCAGCTTCGATCGAAGCAATCGCCTCATCAACGCCTTCGATAGAATCAGCAGCTTTTTTGATACGTGCAAGTGCATCAACTAATACTTCGTCAGCAGTTGCGTAAGAGATACGCATGAAACCACCTAGACCGAATGCATCACCAGGAACGACTGCAACGCCAGTTTCTTCCAGTAACCAAGCAGAAAATTCTGTGCAAGAGTTCAGACCTTTCGCACGAATCAATGGTTTGATGTTTGCATATGCATAGAATGCACCGTCAGCAGGAAGGCAAGAAATACCTTTAATGTCATTCAAGCCATTTACAACTAGGTCATGACGACGTTTGAACGCTTCAACCATTGGTACAAGAACGTCTTGAGGACCATTCAATGCAGCTTCTGCAGCAACTTGTGAAATAGAAGTTGGGTTAGAAGTTGATTGAGACTGGATTTTTTTCATCGCACCGATCAGTTTAGCAGGACCTGCTGCATAGCCGATACGCCAGCCTGTCATTGCATAGGCTTTAGACACACCGTTTAATACGATAGTGCGGTCGTAAAGGTCAGGCGCAACAGTTGCGATGTTGTAGAATTCATCTTCCCAGCGGATTGGTTCGTACATGTCATCAGATGCGATGAATACTTCTGGGTATTTACGAAGTACTGCAGCTAAAGCTTCTAATTCAGCTTTAGTGTAGATCATGCCAGTCGGGTTAGAAGGGCTGTTTAATACCACTAAACGGGTTTTGTCAGTGATCGCAGCTTCTAATTGCTCAGGAGTAATTTTGAAACGTTGTTCTTCACCACATTTCACGATTACTGGTGTACCTTCAGCAATGATCACCATGTCTGGATAGCTTACCCAGAATGGAGCAGGGATGATCACTTCATCACCTTTGTTTAACAAAGCAAGTGCCAAGTTAAAGAAAGACTGTTTACCACCACAGGAAACCAGGATTTGGTTCGCTTGATAGTCAAGGTTATTGTCACGTTTTAATTTAGCAATAATTGCTTTTTTAAGACCTGGCGTACCATCAACAGCGGTGTATTTGGTGAAACCGTTGTTAATTGCTGCAATTGCTGCATCTTTGATGTGTTGAGGGGTATCAAAATCTGGCTCACCTGCGCCCAAACCAATAACGTTGTGACCAGCAGCTTTCAATTCAGCAGCCTTGTTTGTCACAGCAAGCGTAGGGGACGGTTTGATGGCATTCACACGATCAGAGAGACGTACGTCCACGGCAGTATTCCTTCTTATAGGGATTAAAAAATAAAAAGCACATTATCTTAGCCTAAAATGGTGCACATTGGGCAAAAGAATTTGGAAAAATATACGAAAAAAATGCTGAATCAGTACAACTTTATCTTGAACATCGATAGGTAGTTTAGATAAACAGGAACTAAGAATATACTTTGAGGATGAGAATAATAGGAGAAATATAAACTAAAAATGGCCACTTTAAAGTGACCATTTATATGAGGAAGTGTTGTTGTTATGCACTAAAACGTGACAAATCTTCTTCAGGACGAGCAGTCAGCACTTCAATGCCATTTTTTGTTACTAAAAGAGTATGCTCATATTGAGCCGATAATTTATGGTCTTTAGTGACCACAGTCCATTTATCACCCAGTAGTTTGGTTTGCCAAACACCGGCATTTACCATTGGTTCAATCGTAAAAGTCATACCTTCTTCAAGCACCATACCAGTATCTGGCTGACCATAGTGCAGAACCTGTGGTTCATCATGGAAAGTCGTACCGATGCCATGGCCACAGTATTCACGAACAACGCTAAAACGTTCAGATTCAACATATTTTTGAATCGCATGGCCGATGTCACCAATGGTAGCACCTGGTTTCACTACAGCCATACCACGATACATTGCTTCTTGAGCGACTTTACATAGACGGTTTGCTAAAATTGAAGTTTCACCACCCACGATGTACATCATATTGGTATCTCCATGGAAACCATCTTTGATGACCGTGACATCAATATTTAAAATATCGCCTTTTTTCAGGATCTTGTTTTCAGATGGGATCCCGTGACAGACCACATGGTTTACAGATGTACAGATTGTATGCTGGAAAGCAGGGCGGCCAGGCGCTGCACCATAACCTAAACATGCAGGAATGGCATTCTGCACATTTACAATATAGTCATGACAAATCGTATCCAATTCCAGTGTTGTTACGCCGGGTTTGATATGCGGTTTGATCATATCCAACACTTCTGCAGCCAGTCGTCCAGCGATACGCATCTTTTCGATATCTTCTGCGGATTTGATTAAACGACGGGGAGCTTGATAAGTAGTGTTCATGATCTCTAAAAACTTTTGGAAATTTGTATGTGACTATGGTATAAATAGCCGCCCATTTTATCAAATGCTTTTTCGTGAATATATTTGCGAGGCTGATTGAATGGTGTATTAAAAATCCGCACATATATCGTCACATTACTCTGGGTGCCCGCAAGGGTGGAGAATGCGGATATATGGAGGCCTAACCCAAACTTTAAGGTAAAGAAAATGGCAGATTACAACGTAAGCATGCGCGACCTTCTACAAGCTGGCGCGCACTTTGGTCACCAAACTCGTTTCTGGAACCCAAAAATGCGTCAATATATCTTTGGCGCGCGTAACAAAATTCACATCATCAACCTTGAGCACACTGTTCCTGCGTTAAATGATGCTTTGAACTTCGCTAACCAATTGGCTAGCAAAAAGAACAAAGTTTTGTTCGTTGGTACTAAACGTGCTGCTTCTGCAATCATCCGTGAACAAGCTCAACGCGCTGGTCAACCATACGTAGATCACCGTTGGTTAGGTGGTATGTTGACGAACTGGAAAACTCTTCGCCAATCTATCAACCGTTTAAAAGACCTTCAAACTCAATCTCAAGACGGTACTTTCGCTAAACTTACTAAACGTGAAGCTTTAGAACGTAGCCGTGAGATGGAAAAACTTGAACGTGCTTTAGGCGGCGTTAAAAACATGGGTGGTTTACCTGACGCATTATTTGTAATCGACGTTGATCACGAAGCGATTGCAATTAAAGAAGCTAAAAACCTTGGTATTCCTGTAATCGGTATCGTTGATACTAACTCTAACCCAGACAACGTAGACTACGTTATTCCGGGTAACGACGATGCGATCCGTGCAGTAACACTTTATGCTTCTGCTATGGCTGATGCGATTCTTGCTGGTAAAGAATATGCTCAATCACAAGCAAATGCACAAGCTAAAGCAGAAGAAGCTCCTGCTTCTGAGGCTTAATGCGTTAGACGCTAGCTTGTCATTTTTGCGACACGTGATGGTGGCAAAGTAAGCGTTATGTATGCAGGCGGCCCATGAGAATCCTCTGGGCCGTTTCTGTTCTAAAAAGAATTCATTTTCTACCGAATTTAGGAGATAAACATGACTGCAGTTACAGCAAGCATGGTTAAAGAACTGCGTGATCGTACTGGTCTAGCAATGATGGAATGTAAAAAAGCTTTGACAGAAGCTGGTGGTGACATCGAATTAGCGATCGACAACCTTCGTAAATCTGGTCAAGCAAAAGCAGCTAAAAAAGCTGGTAACATTGCTGCTGACGGCGCGATCACAATTGCTCAAGAAGGCAACAAAGCAATCCTTCTAGAAGTAAACTGCCAAACTGACTTCGTTGCTAAAGACGAAAACTTTGCTGGTTTCTCTGCGAAAGTTGCTGCTGCTGCACTTGCTGCAAACGAAACTGACGCTGCTAAAATCGCTGAGCTTAAACTTGAAGATGGCGCTACTGTAGAAGAAGCTCGTATTGCGCTAGTTCAAAAAATCGGTGAAAACATCCAAGTACGTCGTGCGAAAATTGTTGAAGGTGAAAACCTGGCTGTTTACAAACACGGTCTTCGTATCGGTGTTGTTGTATCTTACTCAGGTGATGCTGAAACTGGTAAAGGCTTGGCAATGCACATTGCTGCATTCAACCCGGTTGCTGTAAACGCTGAACAAGTTCCTGCTGACCTTATTGCGAAAGAAAAAGAAATCGCTGAAGCAAAAGCACTTGAATCTGGCAAACCAGCAAACATCGTTGAGAAAATGGTTGTAGGTTCTGTTGAGAAATACCTGAACGAAGTTGTTCTTGAGCGTCAACAATACGTAATCGACAACGACAAGAAAGTTGCTGAAGTTCTTAAAGCGACTGGTACTACTGTTGCTAACTTCGTTCGTTTCGAAGTGGGTGAAGGTATCGAGAAGAAAGCCGAGCTTTCTTTCGCTGAAGAAGTTGCTGCTGCTCAGGCTGCTGCAAAATAATTCGGTAACGGATTAGAAAAAAGCCCCGAATGGGGCTTTTTTTATGACTAAATAAAGAATAATCAAGGAGGAATTATGGCAAATAAAACCAATATGGGGATCGGGGCTGTCATTGCACTTTTGGTGGCTGCTTATTTAGGTCTGGATTTATCAGAATCTAAACAACAGACCAATACTTTTATACCTTCAGCAGAAATTGCGCTTCAAGAGCAGACTCATGTTCAAAAAAGTACGCATAAGCTTTCTGATGATACCCAGCGTATAGAGCAAGCTTACCAGCACAGACAAAGTGATCTTCAGGTTCAGGCGAGTGGTAAGGTGGTAGTGTTATTAAAAGATGATAATGAAGGTTTCCGTCATCAGAAATTTATTCTGGAATTATCCTCTGGTCAAACTGTATTAGTTGCGCACAATATTGATCTGGCGCCACGCATCCAGAATATTCAAAAAGGGGATCAGGTTGAGTTTTTTGGTGAGTATGAATATAGCGACAAAGGTGGGGTGATTCATTGGACCCATCATGATCCATCCAATAAGCACATCAGTGGTTGGTTAAAACACCAAGGAAAAACCTATCAATAAAGGAATTTTCCTTGGTTTTATAAATGTAATGATATTACATACGCTTTAAGCGCACTGTATTGCCTCAGATTGACGAGATTTCCATTTAGGTAGGACTTTGCCTAAATAGGCATCCATGCACCATAACGGGCCAATGAGAAGGAATTGAAGGTCCTTGAAGAAAGAAGGCTTTTTACCTTCGACTTTGTGTCCATAAAATTGCCCAATCCAGGCAAAAACAAACAAGGCAATAAAGAAGCCGATACCTACAGGTAAAACCCAGATAAACCAAGCCATCATCAGGGTTAGCGCTGCCATTGCTACAGCCAGTACAATATCTAGACGTGCATAAAACACAAAAGCCAGAACCAGGAGCAGGGCAGTCAGTAAAGCGCTAAAGTGTGCCATGATGCCAATAATGGAAAAATAGATGGCAGGCACGCAGACCCAATGGATCAGTTTGTTGGTTTTGTTTTGATGACTTTCACTATATTCATCTAACCATTCGGATATTGTTTTCATTCTATCGCTCCCATCCATGAACGTACTGTCAGTTTTTAAAATATAAAACAGTTTGAGGGTATGGTCAAAATGAAATCGATAGTGGGTGAGTAAAGTAGAGAAGAGCTATATCTGAATGGAATAACATCGACAGTATTAAGGATAAAAGCAAGTCGAATGCTTGCTCTACATCACCAAATAAAAAAGCCACATGACTGTGGCTTTTGAGTTAAATGTAGAGCGGTCAAATCTTATGAGTTTGGCCCATCTACACGCTCAATATTGACATGTGCAGTACCAGCATTGGTAATACCAAGCTGTTTAGCAGCACCGTAAGATAAATCTAGAACACGGTTGCCATGGAATGGACCACGGTCATTCACCTTCACAACAACACTCTTACCATTGTTTTTGTTGGTCACGCGGATAAAGCAGTTTAATGGCAGGCTACGGTGTGCAGCAGTCATTGCATTCATATCGAATGTTTCACCACTGGCAGTTTTACGGCCATGGAACTGACGACCATACCAAGATGCTGTACCTGTCTGACTGAATTTACGAACTGTGTTTGAAGCAACATTGTTCAGTTTCTCAATCACTGAAGGCTCTTCTGCAGGAATTGCAATTTTTGCTGCAATGGTTTGACGACGAACTTTATCGCCAGAACGCTCAGTGATTGAAAGGCTGTTCAAATTTGTGAAATTTGAATTGAAGCTTTGAGCTTCTTTGTTTAATACACGCGCTGCAAGACGCGAATTGTCATGATCATTATTGAATGATGATGACTGAACCATATCTGCTTGCGATTGCGTTAGGGTAACGGTCGCGGCGATGGCCATAAAATACTTCAGAAAAGAAGAATGCATTGAATCAACTCCTAACAGCATGTTTCATTAGATTGGGCCTAAGTAGCTGATAACCCTATAAACATGCCTGATATTTAACTTATGCAACTACATTTAACGAATTGGATAATATTCATGCTGGCAACTGGCTGTCTAGTGTTTAATTAAAATAGTTAAAAAAAGTACGCAAAATAAACAATGATTGATTAAAAAATAATCAATATTGTAACAATGCGTAAAAAATGCCTAAAATTTAGGCATTTTGTTTAATAAAAATCTTGACTTTAATAGTATGTAGTAATTTTTACTGTTATCGGCTCGTAATTTCTGTACCTAAAAGCCACAATGCAGTGGCATACATACGACTACGATTGTACGTGGTAATCACTTGAAAATTCGGAAAAGTAATATAGTAAATCGGTCCGTAATTTTCTTGTAATTGAATAACATTGACCATATCAAGATCATCAATACGAACAATCGGATTCATCGGACTGATCCCTTGGGTTTTGATTACTCCATAAGGCGTTGGCTGTGTGAGATCTTTGGCGATGACAGAATCAGGATTCGAACCACTATAACGGGCAGGGAAGGCAATCGGCTGATCACGTTGCCAGCCATTTTGAGCCAGATAGTTGGCAATTGAACCAATCGCATCTACCGCAGAATTACGTAGATCGATATGGCCATTACCATCATAGTCGACCCCATACTTTGGAATATTACTTGGCATAAACTGTGGATAGCCCACAGCACCCGCATAAGAACCGACGATTGAGGATGCTGACACACCATCCTTATATGACCATGCGATCAATGCCGCCAGTTCATCCTGGAAGTATTGCGCACGACGTTCATAACCAAAGCCAAGAGTTGCCAGTGCATCGCGGGTCACAAATGAACCCTTGTTGCTGCCAAAACCGGTCTCTACCCCCAAAATACCCAGAATGATCGATTGTGGTACACCAAACTGCTGCTCAGCGCGATTTAGTGTTGCAGCATATTGCTGCTTGAAACGTACACCACGTTGAATCGTGCCTTCTGACAGAAAATTGGTCTTATAGGCATACCATGGCTTACTTTCACCTGGACGATTCATGATATTGATAATATTTGGAAGATTTTTTGCTCCCGTCATTGCACTGTCTACTTGCTGAGCACTTAGACCATAGGTCTGCATGGTATTCTGCTTGAAACTGGCATAAGAGGGATGATATTGAAAATCGTTGGCCAGGCTTAAACTACTGAGTCCGAATGCACTGACAAGGATCGAAAGCTGCTTCAATTTTTTATAAAAATTCGATTTCAACATCTTGGTATGATTTCCAATTTTTTGGTAGGTTTGTGGCTATGTCATTTGAATCGTGCCATGAAAAAGATCAATTCACTTTTCTCAATTTTCTGGCATTAGAGGCAATATTAAAGATAACATTCTGATGAATAGGAGTCATATAAACTCCCTTAAAAACAGGAAAAGGTTGGTTGTTTTTTCAGCATTTTGTATTTTAGTTCACAATAACTGTAACAAGCTATTTCTTAAGCCACAAAAAAGCCTGACCGAAGTCAGGCTTAATCTGCATTTTTTGATTAGATATGCGGCTTTATTCAGTAAAGAATAAAGTGTCGTGATATTCTGCCATTGCCTGCAATTCATCCTTATTTAAATTCAGGATAATTTTATCTGCTGCAATATTAATCGCCTTGATTACTGCTGAAGCACCAATATCAGCAGCCTTGCGTTTAATCATGCCTAAATCTAAGGTTTTATTAAAGTCGACCATAAAATGACGTACAGTCGCTTCACCAAACTGTTTGTACAAATTGCTGAGACTTTGTTTATCGACACTTTGGCCAGCTTTTAATTCTGCATAATGGTGTTTTAGATTGGTGACCAGATTGGCATCTAGAGGTTCACCAATACGGAAATTTCCTTCCGGATCTTTAAACAGGCTGCGTTCAGAGAAAGCGATCGACTCCTTGACGACTTCATTTGGTGCTTTACCCAGTAACTGTTTGAGTAACACTGCCACAGTAGACTTGATATAGCCCGCCAATTTTTCTGCCGTATCGCGTTTTTCGCTTGCCGGAAAACGGCGTACCAGTTCCGTGAGAATTGCATCAATAATTTCATCATTAATCATTAATGCAGTTTTATCACGCAGTGGATAAAGCGGTTCACTCGAGTTTTTATTTTTCTGTGCAGTCTGAATTGTATTTAATAGTTCTGCAGAAGGAATAAAACCAAAAAAAGGCATTCTTAAACCTCAATGTTTTTTATTGTCGCGCTAAACGAATAGGGCGAGGCATCCATGTGGAATCCGATACACGACAAGGGTTGATATCCAATCCACCACGGCGTGTATAGGTCGCATATACCATCAGCTTTTCCGGTTTCAGATTTTGCCAGATATCGGCAAACATCTGTTCCACACATTGTTCGTGAAAACCATTGTGCTGACGATACGAAATAATATAAGCCAAAATACTCTTATAACAAGGTTTTTTGCCCTGATAGCGTATAAATACTGTACCCCAGTCCGGTTGTCCAGTGACTGGGCAGTTACTTCTTAATAAATGTGAATAGAGTTGCACTTCGATATTTTCATCGCTGTGCTGATTTAAAGACAATAAAGAAGCGTCCGGATGATTTTCCAGGCGTTCCGGAGTCAGGTCATCAATACAGATACCTTCAGGCTTGGAAATTTCCAGTTCATCAACATGGAAAAGATCCAGTGTGATTTCAGCACCGGCAGCTTTTGAGAGGTCTTTTTCTACAGTTGTAATAAAGGCCTCTTGCGAATCAAACTTGGCAAAGTTCAGACTATTGAAATATAGCTTTAAAGATTTTGATTCAATGAGATTTGGGGAAAATGCTGGTAGGGTAATTCGACCAATTGCCACTTGAGGCACGCCGGCAGCATTTAACCAAGAAATTTCAAATACATGCCACCAGTCTTTACCTTGCTGAATAGCTTCAACATGGGCATATTTTTCACGGGCAGGCGCACGGGAAATCGGAAACAAAATATCGGGTTGATACTCTGTTGGGTAGTTGGTGTCTTTACCAAGGAGAGAATGTTCTACACTCATTATTCACGCATTCCTGAACCACGAGACAATAAATAGTAAGCAATACCGTAAAGCACGGCACACCAGAAAGTAATCACGACCAATGAAATGGAAACATTGACATCACTATGACCTAAAATGCCGAAACGGAACGCATTGACCATATACACGATCGGATTAACTAAAGAGAGATTTTGCCAGAACGGACTTAAGGCTGAAATCGCATAAAATACACCGCCTAAATAGGTCAGTGGTGTAAGTACAAAAGTCGGGATGATCGAAATATCATCAAAAGATTTGGCATAGACAGCATTAATAAAACCGCCTAGAGAGAATAATAGCGAGGTAATGAGTACTGTATATATAGTCACAAACCAGTTAGTAATATAAAGGTCTGCAAAAAACAGGCTCATGGCACTGACAATAATGGCAACAAACAGACCACGAATTACACCACCCAATACATAGCCCCATAAAATGGCATGTAAAGGTACAGGGCTCATAATTAGCTCTTCAATGCTTTTCTGAAATTTTGAGCTAAAGAAGCTGGAAGAAACGTTGGCATAACTATTAGTAATCACAGCCATCATAATCAGACCAGGGACAATAAACTCCATATAACTATAGCCGCCCATTTCTCCAATACGTGAACCGACCAGATTACCGAAGATCACGAAATATAGACTCATGGTAATGGCAGGTGGCAACAGGGTTTGTGGCCAGATCCGCATAAAGCGGCGAACTTCTTTATGAACGATGGTATATAAGGCGACGCCGAGCTGATTTATATTCATTGTGCAGCTCCATCCAGATTTTTCTCGACCATTTTCACAAACAGTTCTTCTAAGCGATTTGACTTGTTACGCATACTGCGTACTTGAATATTCTGAGATTCCAGTAACTGGAACAGGTCATTCATGCTATGAGCTTTATCCAGTGTCACTTCTAGGGTCATTGGATCAACTAAATTAAATTTCACACCAATAATTTCAATATTTAATGGCTCAATAGGCGCAGCCAGATCGAAGATAAAGGATTCTTCATTAAGCTGATTCAGGAAGTTCTTCATGGTGGTATCTTCTTTGATCACACCACGGTCGATAATCGCAATCCGACGACACAACATCTCTGCTTCTTCCAGATAATGAGTCGTCAAAATAATAGAAGTACCATTATTGTTCATTTCATTAAGAAAATCCCACATGGAACGACGCAATTCGATATCCACACCGGCGGTCGGTTCATCCAGAATCAATAATTTTGGTTCATGCATCATCGCACGGGCGATCATCAGGCGACGTTTCATACCACCTGAAAGCATGCGAGCTTGAGTAGCGCGTTTTTCCCAAAGACCCAGTTTATTTAAATATTCTTCAGCACGCGCTTGAGCAATTTTTTTAGAAATACCGTAATAACCAGCTTGAGTGACCAGAATATCAAAGGTCTTTTCAAACTGGGCGAAGTTAAATTCTTGGGGTACTACGCCTAAACATTGTTTGGCTTCAGAAGGGTGGGTATCCAGATTGTGACCAAAAATCTCAACAGTTCCAGAGGTTTTTCTTGTTAATGAACTGATAATACCAATAGTAGTGGACTTGCCCGCGCCATTAGGTCCTAACAGGGCATAGAATTCACCTTCAGGTACAGTTAAGTTGATTCCTTTAAGTGCCTGAAAACCATTTCCATAGGTCTTCGACAAATCCCTTAATGTCAGCGCATCAGTCATAGAGATCTCAAATGGTGAAAAGTTGAGATATTGTGAGTGATCTTGCAAAATAAACCAAGTCATTCACATGGAATTCTCTGTTGCTGTTTTGGCACACTGTATAAAGGATAGGCATAAAAATAACGAAGTTATAGATAGTTGCTTTACCTTATGCGAATTTTTGTTATGATGTGCATCGCGCGCTCATAGCTCAACTGGATAGAGTACAGGTCTCCGAAGCCTGTGGCGTGGGTTCGAGTCCCGCTGAGCGCACCATCATTTTATTAGTTCACTTACCTCATTAGACTAAAAAAACAATTCCAGATTTATAAAATAAATTATGGATTCTCTTCCTCTTCATCCTGATGTTTTTGACGTATTTGATCTCTTTTCACCTGAGGGTCTTGATCTACGCCTAACTGACCGCGTTGAATCTCTCGATCTTGTTTCTCTTGTGGGTCTAACTCTTCTTCTGGAAACTCTTCATTCAGTTCTTCATCTGGTTTAGCCATCGGGAATTACCTCTTGGAAATATAGGTAGTAATGTTTGTAGAAGATGCTCTTGGACCTCTTATTCTATAAAAGTGGGTGAATTACATTGTTGTATTTATAGTTTGTTTAATCTCATAAATTGTTGTTTCTATAAATAGATGTGCTGAGTAGTTTTTCTATCAAAAAATTAGTATCTTATGCTCACAATAAAAATGAGATATAGATATGAAAAAATTATTATTCATTGGGTTAATGATTGGGGCTTCTTCAGTTGCTGAAGCGAATACACCTTTAGCTATTCAATATGGTAATCCTGCTCCAAAAGATAAAGCCGTTATTACGACTACACCTTATTATGCTCAAGAAAACCTAATAAGTCAGTACTTTTTAGCTTTTGGTTACGCCGGTTCAAAAATAGGGTCAGACAGCTTTTTGGGTACTGAATCATTCGATGGACTGTTTATTAATGGTGAATATCAATCCCATCCGACGACCAGCTTATGGGCCGAATACAAATTTCAAAGCTCAGATATTGATTACAATCAAGTTACAATTGGGGTAAAAAATAAATTTCTGGAAAATGATCAGTTTTATTCAGCAATTTCTATAGGTCTGGGAATGAGCTGGGTAGATGAAAGTGAAACGGATGCAGATCTTGGTCGAGTCGATCTGGAATTGGATTATTTTACAATTCCTGTTGCCTTGGAAGTCGGTTATAAAATTGCTCCTGAAGCAGATTTATTTGGATCTTTTGGTTATCAATGGATGTTTAACCGTGATGCCAAGATTTGTATGAATGGCGCATGTGTCTCTGGCAAGAGTGATGATCTGGACTTGAATGGGGTTACTTATCAATTTGGTTTTCGCTATTACTTTTAGTGGCTAATCAATGGCCTTAATAGCGAACTCTTTTACTTAAGACTTAAAATTGTATCTAGCTAAAATTATTCATTTTTCACATAAATAAAGAATATTTTTATTAAAATTTAAATAGATAGGATATAGAGATTGAAAAGAATAGAGTTGTTTGTAGTGCTCTATTGATCCAGCCAAAATATTCTAATCTGCTTTTGAAAAAGCACAATTTAAATATTGTATAAGTCTTCTTTTAGAAGTGTAAAAGTGTATTGTAGGTAAAAAAAATCCTGCTATATTGAACTCATGGTAGGTCATAAAATGAAACGACGCTACCAATAAGTTGGACGGATCAATGACAGTTAGTTGAGCTCGAACTTAGGTTCAGGCAATAAATCTAGCACTAGCCATCCAACACAGAGCCCGCAGCGATGCGGGCTTTTTAATGCAAAATTTTAAGCGAGAGTTATTAATAATTTCGACTCTTTTATTTGTATAGCACATTCTTCATTAGCGACTATATATAGTCGATAAAAGGTGCTCGCTAAAAAATCTTACATATTCGTTTGAAAGCCTTTCAAATAACTATGTTATAAGAATTCAGACAAGCAAATTTAATAATGCCAATAAAGGGAGGTATGACGATGACAGAAGGTTTAATTGAAGTGCAAGTCAAAAACCAGTATGGCAAAACCCTGAATGTAAAAGCATTACTACGTGCCGGTGCTCATCATAGTGATCCGTCCCAGCATTTGGAACAGCAAGTCGAATATATTGTAGTGGATGATGAAATTATCAGACCAACAATTGAACTGTTATTTGCCAGTGAGCAGACCGACTGCATCTATCGTGTTCTGGATGCTAAATAAGGATCCGGGATTCATTAAGCTGCTTTATGACGTTTAAAGAAAGATATAGCTCATCCAATGATGAGCTTGATTTCGATATCTTAGTTCACTTCTTTATCAAATTGTTTGATGCAGAATAAAAACTGATAAATTTAATTCAAAGAGATTGGATAAATTCCTATCATTTCTCAGTTTTATCATTTTTTTATATAAAATAATATCAAACTATCTATATAGATGATCTAAATTAATTTCTTCGAAAATGCGCTCTAAGAAAAGCATTATTTCAGAAAACTTTTAATGTGACATTTACATCATAACGACCAAATTCTTCCAGAATCTGCTGAAGTGTTTGTTGTCCCAATGCATCTGCAGCTGCAATTTGTACTTCCTGATTGGTCTTGCTGTCAAAGCATTCAATCGTCTGAATCAGCCATTGATGTTCATAGGCAGTTTTCTCAATCAGTATGCGACGCGGTTGCAGCGCATCACTGATCTGGCGAGGCAAGACATACGTGATCGCCAACTGAATATGTTCTAGTTCATCGGCAGCACTGACAAAAGTAATGACCCAGTTTCCCACCTTGCTCAGTTGCATGGGATTATCAAAGGTATCGAATTCAAGATAGTGTTGCATAAGCGTGGGAAGAATAAAAAGTAATACATTCTATATGGCTTTAAATCCTTAATATAGCTATGCATCTATAGTCGAAAGTAAATGAATACAACTACTTTTCAATGAATTAAAATTATATTTTTCAATTAATTAAGAAAAATTCTTGGCTGGATTTATTCATCTTTAAACTTAAGATAGACTTAAAAAGACTGAATCTATGAAGAGTTTTAAGCCTGAGCACGCAGCATGGATAAAGCATGGCTAATTTGCTTGAACAGTTGGTTTAACTCTTGTGAAGGCATGCGGCTTTCCTGGAGAAGTGTCAACCATTGCACCTGACAGACTTTTAAGGCATTGATATCTGGTGCCTGAGCAATATTTTGAATGTGTTGTTTGGCCAATAAGCCACAGTATTTTTTTAAACTTTCCAGCATCAAGCTGCGTACCTGTTCTTGGTTGAGTGCTATATAGGTAATGTCAGCAGGTACGTCAGGCACGTGGGTCGTGGTAACTAATGTCGTAGTAATCGGCGCTTCAAGATCGGCAGATGGGGCAGGACTGGTGATTGAAGTCTGAATATTTGATTCAGGAAAGTGTGGAAATGAGGCTTTTACTGAGTTATTAGCAGGTGCTGAAGTTTGTGCTGACTCTGTACCGACTGCTGCATTTGAAGTCTCTAACTCTTGTACTTCAATCAGTCCTATATCACATAATTGTTGCAGCAAATCATGTGGTGCAATACGCGCTTTAAACTGAGGTGTGAGTAAATCAAAATCCTCAGTGCCAATTAAAACCAAAAGACGTCTTTGACGTGCATTAAGCTCGACATTGCGATGTTGAAGAACATGTAGACCCTTTGCAGTTTTTGAATAGCGCATCATACCTGAATGCCTTATATACAGAGTTCAAGTAGATGCTAATATTAGAAAATTACACTAATATGAAGAGGCTGTTAAATTTACTTAAAATTAAAGTGTTGTAATTGCAATATTTTCTAAAGCCTTACGCAGATAAGGATCGAGATCCTCTTGACGAAGCAGCCATTGCACATAGTCAGCAGGCAGTTCAGCAATCGCAGTACCACGGTGCTTACCAAAATTGATGGTCCGTGGAATACGCGCATCTTCAGATGCCTCATAGAGTTCTTCAATACTGCTGATTTTCAGGTGATGCACAATATGCATCAGAATATTTGCTGTCAAAATGATATCCATATCGGCGCGATGAGCTTTACGGATCATTTCTCGGGCGCGTTCACTGCCTTTGGTAATCATATAGATTAATGCAGAGATATTATGTGCTTCTGCCTCTGGCCAAACTCGGCGGGCGAGGGCAAGGGTACAAACTGCTTTAATATTCGATGAATCGACGCCACATTTTTCTAAGGCACGAATATCATAATCAATATTATGGCCAATGATATAAGTAGTTTCTTGCGGGAGTTCAAAGCTGCTGTAGTGCGGTTGTCCTTCCAGATCAGACTGCAGAATATGATGTACGGCCATTGCAGCAAAGGAAATTGGTTCGTCGCATGAATAAAGTTGATCAAACAAGCGACTTTTATCCAGACTGATTTTATGATCTATGATCTCTACAGGCGCATAGGCAATTTCAATGGGTTGACCATTCAAGGTATGGGTTTCAGTATCGAGAATGATAGCCTGCATGACGGAAATATGCCTGAAAAAAGTGGATATCAAAATCTAACATTATTATTTCAATCCTGACAATTGAAATGCCGGATTTTAACTTTAATTGCAGACTTTTTGACTGATACAGAACATTTGTAATCTACACTTATAAATAAAAGTTTTCAAAGTTTCTGTAAATATTTCCATAACTTAAATTTATCATGTCGGAATGGTCATAAATTAAATCGCTATTTATTAGAAAAATAACAAAATAATCTCTTGCCATTAATAGAATAACTTGGGAAATTAATCTATAGTTTTATCATTTGATAAAACTATAAAAAATCATAAGAGACAATAATTAAGACAAGGATAAGATCGATGAAACGTCATGTATTGACTGGTTCTCTACTCGCCCTAAGCGTAGCTTTAACTGCTTGTAATGATAGCGATGATGATGGTAATTTTGAGTCCAAACCCGCTATTCCGGTAAATAATATTGCCAATCCGGTTGTAGCAACGCCTGTGGCTTATACCGAAACGGACCTGACAGCTGTTGCCGATGAAAGCGTGGTTATGACTTATAAGATGTTAGGTATCAATAATAACGAAACCCAAGCGACGGCACTGCTTTTCACTCCAAAAGGAACACGTCCTGCGAAAGGTTGGCCGATAGTTGCATGGGCACATGGTACGACCGGTGTGGCTGATCAGTGTGCACCAAGTAAAAATCAGCTTAATAATGACATCACGAATATGATTACTGGTCTCCTTAAGGCTGGATACATTGTCGTTGCACCTGATTATGAAGGCTTAGGAGAGCCGAGTGGTACAGAACTTCATCCTTTCCTTAATCTTAAGAGTGAAGCCTATTCAATTACCGATGCTGTAGTCGCAGCAAAAGACTATTTAGGTTCGGATGCCTCTAATCAATGGATGGCTGTCGGTCATTCTCAAGGTGGTCAAGCGGCTTTAGGCGCTGCACAATATGCGGTACGTGCTTCTCAAATGACTTATAAAGGTACGGTGGCTTTAGCACCTGCTTCTAATTTTAGTTTGATTTTGGCAGGTGGTGAGGCTCAAGCTGGACAGGAAACAAATCTGAATAAAAAAATTGAAACTTTAGCCTCTTTAGATACTTTTACTGCACTGATCGCCGCGGGATTGCGTAATCCGAATCCAAATCTGCAATATAGTCAGGTCTTTAAAACACCAACAGATGAGATTGCCAAGAATGCTGAAACAGACTGTTATGATGTATTAGGCAATAAATTCGGTATGGCAATGGGAGCTTATGCCCAAACCAATGGAAATCTAGAAGGATATTCGCGTACTCAAGCTAATTTTATGAGTATTCCAGTAGTGAAGAATTTCCTGGATAAAGACTCTCAGCCTTTACAAGTTAAAGTGTCTACACCTGTGATTATTTATCAGGGAGAGGCGGATCCCACTGTTCCAAAGGCTGCAACAGATGTTTTGGTTAGCTTGGCGAATCAGAAACAAACCTCGGTACAATATATTACGGACGGTTCATGGGATCATGGTAGCGTCTATGCACTGAATATTGCTAATATTATTTCAGATGTAAAATCTCTAATGCCAATTCAATAACTTATTTTTATCTCTATAGCTCATGTTTTTTAAGCATGAGCTATTTTTATTGCAAACTGAATAAAGTTCATGATCGAAATTGGCAAAGTTCATGTTACAATACGCGCCAATCTTAGCACGGCTTAAAAGCCCTAATTTAATAGGACCTCGCTAATGTTTGCCAATATCTCTATTGCTGAATTTGATCCAGAAATCGCTCAAGCAATCTCTAACGAAGATGCTCGCCAAGAAGCGCACATCGAGTTGATCGCTTCTGAAAACTATTGCTCACCAGCAGTAATGGAAGCTCAAGGATCAAAACTCACTAACAAATATGCAGAAGGCTACCCAGGCAAACGCTACTATGGCGGTTGTGAATATGTAGATGTCATTGAACAATTGGCAATTGACCGTGCTAAAGAATTATTTGGTGCTGATTATGCTAACGTTCAGCCACATGCTGGTTCTCAAGCAAACTCTGCAGTTTACCTAGCGCTGCTTAACCCAGGTGACACAGTATTGGGTATGAGTCTGGCTCACGGTGGTCACTTGACTCACGGTGCGAAAGTAAGCTTCTCAGGTAAAACTTATAATGCAATTCAATACGGTCTGAATCCAGAAACTGGTGAGATCGATTATGAAGAAGTTGAGCGTCTAGCTGTAGAACACAAACCACGTATGATCGTAGCTGGTTTCTCTGCATACAGTCAAATCGTAGATTGGCAACGTTTCCGTGATATCGCGGACAAAGTTGGCGCTTACTTATTTGTAGATATGGCTCACGTCGCTGGTCTGGTTGCTGCTGGCGTTTACCCAAGTCCAGTTCAAATTGCTGACGTAACAACTACGACTACTCACAAAACTCTTCGTGGTCCTCGTTCAGGTCTGATCTTGGCGAAAGCAAACGAAGAAATCGAGAAAAAACTTCAATCAGCTGTATTCCCAGGTAACCAAGGTGGTCCTCTGGTTCACGCGGTTGCTGCTAAAGCAATCTGCTTCAAAGAAGCAATGGCACCTGAATACAAAGCATATCAACAACAAGTGGTTAAGAATGCTCAAGCTATGGCTGAAGTTCTAATCGAACGCGGTTACGACGTTGTATCTGGCGGCACTAAAAACCACCTGTTCTTGTTGTCTCTGATCAAACAAGATATCACTGGTAAAGATGCTGATGCTTGGTTAGGTGCTGCTCACATCACTGTGAACAAAAACTCTGTACCAAACGACCCACGTTCTCCATTCGTGACTTCAGGTATCCGTATCGGTACACCTGCTGTAACGACTCGTGGTTTCGGTGAATCAGAAGTTCGTGAACTTGCTGGTTGGATCGCTGACATCCTTGATGCTAAAGGCGATGAAGCCGTAATCGCTGCGGTTAAAGAAAAAGTTGCTGCTGTTTGCGCTAAATTCCCTGTTTACGCAAAATAAGCCTAACTTGAGAAAAGCCCCCTCAAGGGGGCTTTTTTATTGGGTGATATTGTTTCTGACTCATCTTCTGCTGCTCACTTTTATGATCAGTTAAAAGAGACGATAAGATCAAAGCTTAATCAATCCTATATATAAAATACTCATCCTTTTATAAAACAAAGTTGAGAAATACAGATCCTATAAATCTGATTTCGAAAAGAGTATTGAGTTTTTCTAAAACTGGTTACATTCTTTGAAAAACAGCTTTATAAGTTGAGTTAAGACACAATTTTTTTAGCAGCTAAAAAAAGATTTTTTATATTTAACTTAATTTAATTCGATTAATCACTTAGAACCTAGATTCATTCGCTTTTTAAAAACTATTCAATCATTCATTAAACAAGGTAGTAAGAATGGCTAAACCAAAAATTATTTTATCTGAACAGGATGTGGAACGTCTCGAAACCATGCTTGAAAATCAGGACAAGCTCAGTGAGACCATGCTTCAACTGGAAGATGAACTGGCTCGTGCTGAAGTGATCAAGCCAGAGGACATGCCAAGCAATGTAGTGACCATGCATGCGCGTGCATTGTTGACGATTGCACCATCAACGGAGCCTGTAGAAATTACCCTAGTTTACCCGCATGAGTTTAAAGGTGAAAAAGGGCAGGTAAATGTCGTAGCACCGATTGGAACTGCGATCTTGGGTCTGGCAGAAGGACAAACTATTGAATGGCCACAACCTGATGGTCAGTTGATGAAAGTCACGATTGAAAAAGTGCTGTATCAGCCAGAGCGAGAAGGTGACTATCTATAATTTTTTAGTTAAATCGCCGATATAAAAAGGCCCCTATAATCGGGGCTTTTTAATATCCATGTTTTAATGCTTGGTGAGTTTAGTAAGCGTCCGCTGAACCCC